>NZ_JBHWUR010000080.1:0-34014 GCF_042737755.1 Streptomyces sp. NPDC059994 | reverse complement strand
GGACCGAGTACGGGATCAGCCCCAGTGCGAACGCCATCAGGATGAAGCCCATGGACCGGCCCGCCTCGACGCCGCTGCTGGAGTACAGCAGGGCCCTGAGGCGGTCGGCTCAGACGTTGACGCCGAAGTCCTGCGCGATGCCGCGCAGGCCCGACGCGTATCCCTGGCCGATGGCGCGGAACTTCCACTCCGCCCCGTTGCGGTACAGCTCGCCGAAGACCATGGCGGTCTCCGTCGAGGCGTCCTCGCTCAGGTCGTACCGGGCGAGCTCGGTGTTGTCGGCCTGGTTCACCACGCGGATGTACGCGTTGCGGACCTGGCCGAACGACTGCTGGCGGCTCTCGGCCTCGTAGATCGAGACCGGGAACACGATCTTGTGAACGTCGGCCGGAACCCCGGCCAGGTTCACCTTGATGACCTCGTCGTCGCCCTCGCCCTCACCGGTGAGGTTGTCACCGGTGTGCTCGACGGAGCCGTCGGGGCTCTTGAGGTTGTTGAAGAAGACGAAGTTCGAGTCGTTGGCGACCTTGCCCTGGTCGTTGGTCAGCAGTGCGCTGGCGTCCAGGTCGAAGTCACCCCCGGTGGTGGTACGAGCGTCCCAGCCCAGACCGACGATGACCGCGGTCAGGTTGGGGGCGGCCTTGGTCAGCGAGACGTTGCCGCCCTTGCTGAGGCTGACTCCCACGAGTCCTCCCAATGGTGTGAGGGGCCGGCTTGGTCAGCGTCCCCGTCGTGCGTTGGCATCGGATCAACGTCTGGATCCTAGTGACCGGTTCCCGCCTCAAACAGGCGATTCGGCCGAAGGTTCACAGGGTGTCGAGCGCCTTGACGTAGTCATTCAGGTCCCGGGCGTCCGGCAGGCCGTTCTCGACGGTCCAGCGGACCACGCCGTCCTTGTCGATGACGAAGGTGCCGCGCACCGCGCAGCCCTTGTCCTCGTCGAAGACCCCGTACGCGCGCGAGACCTCGCCGTGCGGCCAGAAGTCCGAAAGCAGCGGGTACTCCAGACCCTCCTGCTCGGCGAAGACGCGCAGGGTGTGGATCGAGTCGTTGGAGACGGCGAGCAGCTGGGTGTCGCGGTCGGTGAACTGCGGCAGGTTGTCCCGCAGCGCGCACAGCTCGCCCGTGCAGACGCCGGTGAAGGCGAACGGGTAGAAGAGGAGCACCACGTTCTTCTCGCCGCGGAAGTCCGAGAGCTTCACGGTGCGGCCGTGGTTGTCCTTCAGCTCGAAGTCCGGGGCCTTGGTGCCGACCTCGATCGCCATGGAAACGCATCCCTTCTGTGGGCCTGGACCGGCGGCCGCGGTGGGCCGTCCGGTGCGCCCCACCCTACGCACAGGGCCCCCACCGGCGGTGCCGGTGGGGGCCCTGGGGCGTGGAGGGTCAGCGCTTGCCGGACTTCAGGCGGGTGCCCGACCAGTCCTTGCCCACGCTGATGCTCTTGGCCGGGGAGAGGCCAGCAGTCTGCGCGGCGTCGTTGACGTCACTGGGCTCGACGTATCCGTCCCGGCCGGTCTTCGGAGTCAGCAGCCAGATGGTGCCGCCGTCCTCCAGGAGGCCGATGGCATCGACCAGGGCGTCCGTAAGGTCGCCGTCCTCGTCGCGGAACCAGAGAACGACGACGTCGGCGACGTCGTCATAGTCCTCGTCAACGATGTCCTGGCCAATCAGGGACTCGATGCCCTCGCGGAGATCCTGGTCGACGTCTTCGTCGTAACCGATCTCCTGGACCACCTGTCCGGGCTCGAACCCCAGCCTGATGGCCGGGTTGGTCCGCTCCTCCGCGTGGTCCGCGGTCGCGCTCACGGCTTGCCTCCTGATCTTGATTCGGTAAGTAATGCGGCCCCACGCACGCGCGAGGCTTGGGCGTAGTCCACACGGGCGGGACGAATCGCGCAAGTACCAGGCCCCCGAACCCGCCCTTTGGGGTGCAGTGTGCCCCCGGTAAGCGGCAAACCCGGGCCCGGTGGTGATTCATCCCACACCCTTGCAGATAGTTTGCACGCTTCTGCTCCGTGCGTACGCCAATCGGGGTGACGCGCCCTTTGGGAACACGCGCACGGCTTGGGCGTAAGGTTGCGATTTGGGCGGCCGCACACCTCGTTACCCCTCGGTAGAGATGACGTTTGCGTCCTCGCGGTCCACGATGGGATGCGGCGCACCAACCCCGCACGCCCCCGACAGCGAAGGAACAGCGTGGCTTCCGGATCCGATCGCAATCCGATCATCATTGGCGGCCTTCCCAGTCAGGTCCCGGACTTCGATCCGGAGGAGACCGAGGAGTGGCTCGCCTCCCTGGACGCGGCGGTGGACGAGCGGGGGCGTGAGCGCGCCCGCTATCTGATGCTCCGCCTCATCGAGCGGGCCCGCGAGAAGCGCGTGGCCGTGCCCGAGATGCGCAGCACGGACTACGTCAACACGATCGCCACCAAGGACGAACCGTTCTTCCCCGGCAACGAGGAGATCGAGCGCAAGGTCCTCAACGCGACCCGCTGGAACGCCGCGGTGATGGTCTCGCGCGCACAGCGACCGGGCATCGGGGTCGGCGGCCACATCGCCACCTTCGCCTCCTCCGCCTCCCTCTACGACGTGGGCTTCAACCACTTCTTCCGGGGCAAGGACGACGGCAGGGGCGGCGACCAGATCTTCTTCCAGGGGCACGCCTCCCCCGGCATCTACGCCCGCGCCTACCTCCTGGACCGGCTCTCGGAGCAGCAGCTCGACGCGTTCCGCCAGGAGAAGTCCAAGGCGCCGTACGGGCTGTCCTCGTACCCGCACCCGCGTCTGATGCCGGACTTCTGGGAGTTCCCGACCGTCTCGATGGGCCTGGGCCCGCTCGGCGCGATCTACCAGGCGCGGATGAACCGCTACATGGAGGCGCGCGGCATCGCCGACACCTCCGACTCGCACGTGTGGGCGTACCTGGGTGACGGCGAGATGGACGAGCCGGAGTCGCTGGGCCAGCTCTCCATCGCCGCACGCGAGAACCTCGACAACCTGACCTTCGTCGTCAACTGCAACCTCCAGCGCCTCGACGGCCCGGTGCGCGGCAACGGCAAGGTCATCCAGGAGCTGGAGTCGCAGTTCCGCGGCGCCGGATGGAACGTCATCAAGCTGGTATGGGACCGCTCCTGGGACCCGCTGCTCGCCCAGGACCGCGACGGCATCCTCGTCAACAAGCTGAACACCACGCCGGACGGCCAGTTCCAGACGTACGCGACGGAGACCGGCGGCTACATCCGCGACCACTTCTTCGGCGGCGACCACCGGCTGCGCGCCATGGTCGAGAACATGACCGACCAGCAGATCCAGCACCTGGGCCGCGGCGGTCACGACCACAAGAAGGTGTACGCGGCGTACGCGGCGGCCAAGGCGCACAAGGGCCAGCCGACCGTGATCCTCGCCCAGACCGTCAAGGGCTGGACGCTCGGCCCGAACTTCGAGGGCCGCAACGCGACCCACCAGATGAAGAAGCTGACGGTCGAGGACCTCAAGCGCTTCCGCGACCGGCTGCACATCCCGATCACGGACGCCCAGCTGGAGGCCGGCGCCCCGCCGTACTACCACCCGGGCCGCAACTCCGAAGAGATCCAGTACATGCACGACCGCCGCAAGGGGCTCGGCGGCTATGTGCCGACCCGTGTGGTGCGCGCGAAGCCGCTGCCGCTGCCGGAGGACAAGACGTACGCGGCCGCGAAGAAGGGCTCGGGAGCGCAGTCGATCGCCACCACCATGGCGTTCGTCCGCATCCTGAAGGACCTCATGCGGGACAAGGAGATCGGCAGGCGGTTCGTGCTGATCGCACCTGACGAGTACCGCACGTTCGGCATGGACGCGTTCTTCCCGAGTGCGAAGATCTACAACCCCCTCGGCCAGCAGTACGAGGCGGTCGACCGTGATCTGCTGCTCGCCTACAAGGAGTCCCCGACCGGTCAGATGCTGCACGACGGCATCTCCGAGGCGGGCTGCACGGCCTCACTGATCGCCGCGGGCTCGGCGTACGCGACGCACGGCGAGCCGCTGATCCCGGTCTACGTCTTCTACTCGATGTTCGGTTTCCAGCGCACCGGCGACCAGTTCTGGCAGATGGCCGACCAGCTCTCGCGCGGTTTCGTCCTGGGCGCGACCGCCGGCCGCACCACGCTGACCGGCGAGGGCCTCCAGCACGCCGACGGACACTCGCATCTGCTCGCCTCGACCAACCCGGGCTGTGTCGCCTACGACCCGGCGTTCGGGTACGAGATCGCGCACATCGTCCAGGACGGGCTGCGCCGGATGTACGGGGAGACCGCCGACGGCAAGCCCGGCGAGGACGTCTTCTACTACCTGACCGTCTACAACGAGCCGATCCAGCACCCGGCCGAGCCGGCGGACGTCGACGTGGACGGCATCCTCAAGGGCATCCACCGCTACGCCCCGGGCACCGCGGGCACCATCCCGGCGCAGATCATGGCGTCCGGCGTGGCCGTCCCGTGGGCCGTCGAGGCGCAGCGGATCCTCGCCGAGGAGTGGAACGTACGGGCCGACGTCTGGTCCGCGACCTCCTGGAACGAGCTGCGGCGCGACGCCGTCGAGGTGGAGGAGCACAATCTGCTCCACCCGGAGGAGGAGCAGCGCGTCCCGTACGTCACGCGCAAGCTGACCGGCGCCGAGGGGCCGTTCGTGGCCGTCTCGGACTGGATGCGGGCCGTGCCGGACCAGATCTCGCGCTGGGTGCCCGGCCGGTACACCTCGCTGGGCGCCGACGGGTTCGGCTTCGCCGACACCCGGGGCGCGGCGCGGCGCTTCTTCCACATCGACGCCCAGTCGATCGTCCTGGCGGTGCTCACCGAACTCGCCCGGGACAACAAGGTGGACCGCTCGGTCCTGAAGCAGGCCGTCGACCGCTACCAACTGCTCGACGTCACCGCGGCGGACCCGGGGGCCGCAGGGGGCGACGCGTAGCCGTCACGTTTCCGAGAGGGCGGTGGGACCGGTTCCGGTTCCACCGCCTTTCGGCGTTCGTATGACCGCTTCACCGCTTTTACGATGCGCACATGAAGCAACTACCCGCACAGACGCGGTGGGAGCGGCGGACCCAGTGGCCGCTGCTCGCGCTGGCCGTCTCCTTCGCCCTCGCGTACACCGTGCCCGTCGTCCATCCCGGGGCGGGGACCGGGGTGCAGGACGTGTGTGTCGGCGTGGAGTGGGTGGTGTGGGGCGCCTTCGCCTGCGACTACCTGGTTCGGCTCGCCCTGTCCGGGCAGCGGCTGCTGTTCGTCCGCACCCACTGGCTGGACCTGCTCGCGGTGGTGCTGCCGCTGATCCAGCCGCTGCGGCTGCTCCGGGTCGTCTCCACGCTCGCCCTGGTGGGGCGGCGGGCGCGGATGGCCCCGCAGATACAGCTGACCGTCTATGTCGGCGGGGCGGTGGTCGGGCTGCTGATGTTCGGCTCGCTGGCCGTCCTGGAGGTGGAGCGGGGCGCGCCGACCGGGAACATCAAGACGCTGGGCGACGCCGTGTGGTGGTCGTTCACCACGATGACCACCGTCGGCTACGGCGATCACGCGCCGACCACCGGGCTCGGGCGGCTCATCGCGGTGGGCCTGATGCTGTCCGGCATCGCCCTGCTCGGTGTGGTGACGGCGAACATCGCGGCCTGGTTCATCTCCCGCTTCGAGCGCGACGGCGAGGAGGAGCGGCGCCAGACCGCGCTCCTGGAGACGCTCACCCAGGAGGTGCGGTCGCTGCGCGGGCAGGTGGCGGCGCTGGCGGGCGGGACGGAGTGCACCTGCGAGCGCGGCCCCCGCAGCGCGCCTCTGCCCTGACGGGGCACTCACCGCCCCTCAGCTCTGCCAGATCTTGAACGCCCGCACCCGGTAGGGGTTCCGGGGCACCCAGGACCCGCCGCCCGGATGTGTGTCGAACTCGGCCGTCTCCGCGCACTCCTCCGACTGGTACGCCGTCACCGGGCGGCCCGTCCGGTTGGCGAGGGACACGGCGTCCGTGCCGGGCGGTAGCGCCGTACAGCTCTCGATCTCGATGTTCCTCAGGTCGTACACCTGCCGGGCCCCCTTGAAGTCCGGCTGCTTCCAGAGGCACAGCTCGCCGGGCGCGCAGGCGCCGAGGCGCGGCGGGGCGGCCGCCCGGGCCGGGGCGGGCAGCAGGAACGCGGTGGCGGCGAGGACGGCCGCGGCTGTGGTCTGCGTACGCATGGTGGGATCAACCCCCGTGTCATCGGCTTCGGTTGATCAGTGAACGCACCCCGATCACCCCGAGTTTCCTTCCGGCCCCACTTCACCCGGACAGGTGAAGCCCCGCCGGATCGCTGACGACCGCGCGCGAGGGGCTGAACACGGAGAGCGATCCGTGGGCGCGCGTCGCTGCGGCCGCCTTCGCCGGTGTGACGAGAATCGCGCACGGCCCGTGGGGGCGAGGTGAGGACACCGGCACGGACACCCTGCGGCGGCCGACCGAAACCCGTCCCGACCAGTTGGGACCGGCCCTCGCGGGCGACCGGCGCACCTGATCCCCAGAGGCGAGCCGCAGCGGCGCGCCGCACGGAGCGTGCGCCCGCGCGCGCGGTAGGTGAGGCCTCCCCACCCTCCACGACCTGGTTCAAACGTGATCTGAGTCACTGTCACCCCAGTGGGCCTTCCGGGCCTCCTACTCTGTACCGCAGTGACTTCCTTCGACTCCTCCCCCACACTCAACGTCTGGCGCGCCCTGCTCGCGCTCGCCGTCGTGTTCATGATGCTCGCGACCTCGGGCTGGACCGCGGTCCGCGGCCACCAGATGTCGACCGAGCCACGCTCCGTCGCCCTCGCCGCCTGGGCGAAGGGCACCCTCGACGGCGAGAAGCTCCCCGCCCCGGACACCTCACCGCGCCGGCTCACCCGCTTCTTCGCCTCCCTGACGGCCGTCGAGCGCACCGACCTGGTCCGGCGCTACCCGCTGGTCGTCGGCAACCTGAACGGCGCGCCGGTCCCGCTGCGCTACGAGGCGAACCGGCGGGCCCTCGTCGAGGCGCGCGACAGCGAACGCGCCCGGATGCACGACAGCCGGCTCACCACCGACGGCCGCCAGAGCGCGGGCCGCCGGATGCACCGGTACGAGTCGCTGCTCGCCGGTGACCGGCAGATCCTCGCCTTCGACCCGTCGGACAGCGGACGCGTCGCCGAGGTCTTCGGCGACCTCGAACACGCCGAGCGCATCTCGATGGTCGTCCCGGGCGTCGACACGAACGTCATGACGTTCGAGAAGAGCACCCGCAAGTACTCCGCCCCGGTGGGCATGGCGCAGTCGCTCTACGCGGCGGAGCGCGCGGCCGGGCCGCGCACCCGCACCGCGGTGATCGCCTGGGCCGACTACACCACCCCGTCCGGGCTCGGCATCGACTCCGCGATCGGCCGGCTGGCCGAGGACGGCGCGGTCCGGCTCGACAAGCTGGTCCGCTCCCTGCCGGGGAACGCGCCGGTCTCCCTCTTCTGCCACAGCTACGGCTCGGTGCTGTGCGGCGTCGGCGCGCACCGGCTGCCGCCCCGGGTGGTTGACATAGCGGTCGCGGGCAGCCCCGGCATGCGCACCCAGAGCGCCTCCCACCTGGGCACCTCGGCCCGGGTGTGGGCGATGCGGGACCGCGACGACTGGATCGAGGACGTGCCGCACCTGGACGTCGCCGGCCTGGGCCACGGCGCGGACCCGGTCTCCTCCGGGTTCGGGGCGCGGGTGCTCTCGGCGGCCGGTGCCGTCGGCCACGGGGGCTATTTCGAGCCGGGCACACAGAGTCTCGCCAACTTCGCCGCGATAGGCGTCGGTTCGTACCAGTCCGTCAGCTGTCTCAAAGCCAATTCGGCCTGCCAGCGCGGTATTTCCGGCGCGGACGAGGCCTGACGCGCGTAGAAATCGGCGCCGCCGCGGACGTACGTATGACATTGCGGCCGGCGCCGAGGGGGGACGCGCGGGCGTGCGCCGCCTACGATGAGGTGCATGGGTGATGTGCTGGCCGGAATTCATGCCACCTGGGAGTTCGAGCCCGACTCCGTACTCATCCGCTTCGAACGGGGGATACGCACGCCGAAGCTGTTCACGGCGCTGCGCGAACGGCGCATCCCCCACGAAGCGTTGGAGTCGGTGACGCTGACCCAGGGCAAGCGCGGCACGGTGGTGCTGCACGCGGTGCCGAGACCGGGCGCCGATCCGCTGATGGAGGCCGCGGCGGGACAGCTCAAGGACGGGTGCGACCCGTACCGCCTGGTGCTGCCCGCGGAGCGCGAGACGCTCGCCGAGTACTACGCGGACGAGCTGCGCGCGCTGCTCGCACCGGACGCGGCGGAGCCTTCGGAGCGGTACGTGGTGGCGGCGCCCGAGCTGCCGCAGAGCTTCAAGGCGTACGACGGGAAGGCCTCCTTCGACGGCCGCCAGGTGTCGTTCCGCTGGTTCTGGACGGGCGCCTCCTCGGCGAAGTGGAAGGCGGGCGACCAGACGTTCCCGCTGGCGTCGCTGTGCGGGGTCGAATGGCGCTCGCCCGAGGCCTTCGACGGCCATCTGCGGCTGGTGCGGCGCGACGCCGAGGCCACCGCGCCGCAGGCCGACCAGGACCCGGCGGCGGTCGTCTTCGGCCTCGGGTACGGGCCGGTCCACGAGTCCCTGCCGTTCGCTGCGGCGGTCCTCCAGGCGATCCGGGGCGCGGCCGGCGCGCCGGTCCCGGTGGCCCACGCGTCCCCCGGGCGGCGCGACCCGGCGGACATCGCCGAAAGGATCCGGCACCTGAGTGAACTCCATCAGGCCGGGCTGGTGACGGACGCGGAATTCAGCGCGAAGAAGGCGGAGTTGCTGGCGGAGCTGTAGAGCGCCCCTCCGGCGGCTGAGGAGCGGGGTCCGGGGCCGAGCCCCGTGGCCCGCTCCCCGGCCGCCTGGGCTGATCACGCCATGAACAACGCGCCCCGCACTGTGCTCAGCTCCCTCGTCCTGGCCCTTCGCACCCCGGCCGAGTCCGTCGAGCCACTCCTCGCGCGAGCGCCGCGGCGGTGGCAGCGGAGGGCCCCGTACGCCGTCGTCCTCTGCTTCGTCGTGGTGCTGCCCCCGATCACGGTCACCGTGCTGATGCACGACTACAGGGCGCCCGGCGGCTGGGCGGGGGCGCTCGCCGTGGCGCAGACCGCGCCGCTGCTGCTCGCCGTGGTCCGGCCGCTCCAGGCGTGGTGGATCGTGTTCGCCGCCATCGCGACGGGCGACGCGTGATGCCGGGGCCGGGCGCGT
This sequence comes from Streptomyces sp. NPDC059994, assembly GCF_042737755.1. Taxonomy (NCBI): domain Bacteria; kingdom Bacillati; phylum Actinomycetota; class Actinomycetes; order Kitasatosporales; family Streptomycetaceae; genus Streptomyces; species Streptomyces sp. NPDC059994. Next base: position 24,774 of record NZ_JBHWUR010000080.1, on the reverse strand, counting down.
CGCGGTCGCCGGGCACGGCCGCGGGAGTCAGCCCTCGCGTCCCACCGACGTGGACGACATGTCCGGGTAGCGGTCGCCCGCCACCAGGTCCGCGATCGGCTCAAGCGTGGCCAGTTCCTGGGCGGTCAGGGTGATACGGGTCGCGGCCGCGTTCTCCAGGAGGCGGGTGCGCTTGCGGGTGCCCGGGATCGGGACCACCGTCAGACCGTGCACCTGGGCGCGCTGCTGCACCCAGGCGAGGGCGATCTGCGCGGTGGTCGCCCCGCGCTCGGCGGCGATCTTGTGCAGCGGCTCCAGGAGCGCGGTGTTGGCGCGGGCGTTGTCGCCGGTGAAGCGCGGCTGGTGGCGGCGGAAGTCGCTGCCCGACAGCTCCTTCGCCGCGTCGGCGAACGCGCCCGTCAGGAAGCCGCGCCCGAGCGGCGAGTACGGCACGAAGGTCACGCCGAGCTCGGCGGCGGCACCGACCGCGCTGCGCTCCACGTCCCGGCTGAAGACCGACCACTCCGACTGGAGGGCGGCGATGGGGTGCACCGCGTACGCCTCGCGCAGCTCGGCGCCGGTCACCTCGCTCAGGCCCAGGTGCTTGACCTTGCCTTCCCGTACGAGGTCGGCCATCGCGCCCACCGATTCGGCGAACGGGACGCCGGGGTCGCGTCGGTGCATGTAGTAGAGGTCGATGACCTCGACGTTCAGGCGGCGCAGGCTCGCCTCGACGGCCTTCTTGATGTAGGCCGGATCGTTGCGGACGGCCCGGTGGCCCGGATCGTCGGCGCGGCGGTCGATGGCGAACTTGGTGGCCAGGGTGATCTCGTCGCGGTGGGCGGCGAGGAACGGGGCCAGGAACTCCTCGTTGGCGCCGGACCCGTAGATGTCGGCGGTGTCGATGAGCGTGACGCCCGCCTCGACGGTCGCCTCCAGGGTGTCGCGGGCGGCGGCCTCGTCGGTCTCGCCGTAGAACTCGCTGATGCCCATGGCGCCGAAGCCCTGGACGCCGATCTCGGGGCCGCCGTCGCCGAGGCGTACGGTGGCGATCTTCTCGGTGCTCGTGCTCATAGCCGTTCAGGCCCTCTCCGACGCCCGCCGGGCGTCCGCGTAAAAGTCGATCTTGCGATCGAGGACGGCGAGCGTGTCCTGGAGCTCCGCCATGCGCGTGATGACGTCGCGCCGGGTCTGCTCCAGGAGCTCCTGCCGTTCGTCGAAGGTGTGTTCGCCCTCGCGGACCAGCTCGGCGTACCGGACCATGTCCGCGACCGGCATCCCGGTCAGCCGCAGCTTGGTGACGAAGACCAGCCAGTCGAGGTCCTTGTTGGTGAACCGCCGCTGCCCGGTGTGCGAGCGGTCCACGTGCGGCATCAGGCCGATCCGCTCGTACCAGCGCAGGGTGTGCGCGGTGAGCCCGCTGAGGGCGGAGACCTCGCTGATCGTGTAGCGGTCCTGGCCCTCGGGTCGCGGGTGCGACGGGCGGGTCTTGCACAGGTCCACGACCGCCGACTTCACAGGGATGCTCTCGATCACCGTCATGACCCCCACGCTAGAACGTTGGAGTGCACTCCAAGCAAGTGCAATCGGAGGGCGGATTCCGCGACCGTTTAGGCTCGTACGCATGAAGAGCCTGGCGCTGATCGAGAACTGGCCCGTGCCGCACGCGGCGGCCGCCGTCGTCCGTGCGGACGGCACCGTCGCCGGGGCGCACGGCCCGACCGGGCAGCGCTTCCCGCTCGCCTCCGTCACCAAGCCGCTCGCCGCGTACGCCGCGCTCGTCGCGTACGAGGAGGGCGCCGTCGAGCTGGACGAGCCCGCGGGGCCTCAGGGCTCGACCGTGCGCCATCTGCTCGCGCACACCTCGGGGCTCGCCTTCGACGAGCACCGGGTGATGGGTGCGCCCGGGGAGCGGCGGCTCTACTCCAACGCCGGGTTCGAGGTCCTGGGCGACCACATCGCGAAGCGGACGGGGATCCCGTTCGCCGACTATCTGCGCGAGGGCGTCCTCGAACCGCTCGGGATGACGTCGACGTCGCTCGACGGCTCGCCCGCCAAGGACGGCGTCTCGACCGTCGACGACCTGGTGCGGTTCGCGGCGGAGGTGCAGGCGCCGCAGCTGCTGCACCCGATGACGGTCGCGGAGGCGATGACGGTGCAGTACCCGGGCACGAAGGGCGTCCTGCCGGGGTACGGGCACCAGAACCCCAACGACTGGGGCCTCGGGTTCGAGATCCGGTCCGCCAAGTCCCCGCACTGGACGGGGAGTTCGTCCTCGCCCCGCACCTTCGGCCACTTCGGCCAGTCCGGCACGTTCCTGTGGGTCGACCCGCGGGCGTCGGCGGCGTGCGTGTCCCTGACGGACCGGGCGTTCGGCCCGTGGGCGGTGGAGGCCTGGCCTGCGTTTACGGACGCGGTGCTGGCGGAGCTGGGATAGTTCCCCACCCCGCCCCTTCCCGAAAGCCCTCAGCCGGGCGGCTGGTCCGCCGGCTGCGGGCCGGTGGGGGCTGGTCGCGCAGTTCCCGCGCCCCTGGGTGGTCGGGGCGCGGGGAACCGCGCGAGCAACCCGGCACGGTCCGCAGCCGAATCCGCTACACCTCGTTCAGCTCCCAGATCAGCAGCTCCACCTGGGTGCGGGCGACCAGGTCGAGGCCCAGCGCCTCGCTGAGCCTCGCCGAGTCACCCGGCCCCAGTCGCCCGCCCGCCAGGTCGACCTCGCCACGTACCACGTGGACGTAGACGCCGGGCGCGTCCGGGACCGCCGTGCGCTCGCCCGCCGCCAGCCGCCGGACGTACAGCATCGCGCCCGCCGCCAGGACCGCGTACGGGGTCGAGTCGGCTATGCCGCGGACGATCTCGTACGACGGGGTGCCGCCGGGCTGCCCGGGGGCCAGCCACATCTGGACGAAGACCAGGGGGGCGGTGCCGTCGTTGCGCTCCTCGTGGCGGACGCCTCCGGCCGAACTGAGGTGCTGGACGTCCCCCGCCCGTACGACCGTCGCGTGGCCCGTCGAGTCGCGGTGGGTGAGCTCGCCCTCCACCACCCAGGTGACGATCTCGGTGTGGCTGTGCGGATGCTCGTCGAAGCCCGCGCCCGGCGCGAGCCGCTCCTCGTTGCAGGCCAGGACCGGGCCGAAGCGCAGATTGTCCGGGTCGTAGAAACGGCCGAAGGACAACGCGTGCAGGGACTCGATGCCGGCCGCCGCGTCGCCGCCCCGGTAGCGCTCGTGGGCGCGCCTCACGGAAATCACGGGGTCCACGGTAGGGCCTGTCCGGGCCCCCGAACCCCCGGCAGGGCACTCACCCGTCCTGATAAGGCAGTCTTGTCCCCGTGCCCGAACCCGAATCTGCGCCGCCGCCGAACGCCGCCCATCCGCACGCCGCGACCCTCAAGCGCCTTGAGCAGTCCTCCGGCCGGCTCGCCGCGAACGCCATCGCCCGCATGGACGAGACGCTGCCGTGGTACCGGGCGATGCCGCCGGAGAACCGGTCCTGGATCGGTCTGGTCGCCCAGGCCGGCATCGCGGCGTTCACCGAGTGGTTCCGGCACCCGGAGACCCCGCAGGCGATCTCCACCGATGTCTTCGGGACCGCGCCCCGCGAGCTGACCCGGGCCATCACCCTGCGCCAGACCGTCGAGATGGTGCGCACCACCATCGAGGTCATGGAGACCGCGATCGAGGAGGTCGCGGCGCCCGGCGACGAGTCGATCCTGCGCGAGGCCCTGCTGGTCTACGCACGCGAGATCGCCTTCGCCACCGCCCAGGTGTACGCCCAGGCCGCCGAGGCACGCGGTGCCTGGGACGCCCGGCTCGAATCGCTGGTCGTCAACGCGGTGCTCTCCGGTGAGGCCGACGAGGGCGCCGTCTCACGGGCCGCCGCCCTCGGCTGGAACTCGCCGGAGCATGTGTGCGTGGTGCTCGGCACCGCCCCCGACGGCGACAGCGAGCTCACCGTCGAGGCGATCCGGCGGGCCGCCCGGCACGCCAAGCTCCAGGTCCTCACCGGGGTGCTCGGTGACCGCCTGGTCGTCATCGCGGGCGGCAGCGACAACCCGCTCCAGGTCGCCAAGGCCCTGATCGGGCCGTACGCGGCCGGTCCCGTGGTGGCCGGCCCGGTCGTCCCCGACCTGCTGGCCGCGACCCGCTCCGCACAGGCCGCCGCCGCCGGACTCAAGGCGGGCTCGGCCTGGCAGGACGCCCCCCGGCCCGTTCTGGCGGACGATCTCCTGCCGGAGCGCGCGATCGCCTCCGATCCGGCCGCGCGCGACCAGCTGGTGGAGGAGATCTACAGACCGCTGGAGGAGGCGGGCTCGGCGCTCCTGGAGACCCTGAGCGTCTATCTGGAGCAGGCGAGCAGCCTGGAGGGCGCGGCCCGGATGCTCTTCGTACACCCCAACACCGTGCGCTACCGGCTACGACGTGTGACGGACGTCACCGGCTGGTCCCCCTCCGATGTACGTTCCGCCTTCACGCTCAGGATCGCCCTGATCCTGGGGCGTCTGGCCGACGGAGATCCTCAGTCCTAGACTTTTGTCGGACACCCACAATTCCCCCGACGGTTCTTCGTCCCTGTCCCCACGGGCGAGCAGGGCCGTCCACAAGAGAGAGTGTGAGAGTGCTCGTACTCGTCGCTCCCGGCCAAGGCGCTCAGACGCCCGGCTTCCTGACTCCCTGGCTCGACCTCCCCGGCGCCGCCGACCGGCTCGCCGCGTGGTCCGACGCCATCGGGCTCGACCTTGTCCACTACGGCACGCAGGCGGACGCGGACGCCATCCGCGACACCTCCGTGGCCCAGCCCCTGCTGGTCGCCGCGGGTCTGCTCTCCGCCGCGGCACTGGGTGACATCACCCCGGGCGCGGTGGCCGGCCACAGCGTCGGCGAGATCACCGCCACCGCGTACGCGGGCGTGCTCTCCGAGGAGGCCGCACTCGGCTTCGTACGTACCCGGGGCCTGGGCATGGCCAGGGCCGCGGCCATCACCGAGACCGGTATGTCCGCGCTGCTCGGCGGCGAGCCCGAGGTCGTCTTCCCGCACCTGGAGAAGCTGGGCATCACCCCGGCCAATGTGAACGGCGCGGGCCAGGTCGTGGCCGCGGGCACCCTGGAGCAGCTGGCCGCCCTGGAGGCGGACAAGCCCGAGGGCGTGCGCCGGGTCGTACCCCTGAAGGTCGCCGGCGCGTTCCACACGCACCACATGGCCCCGGCGGTCGACGAGCTACGCGAGGCGGCGACGTCGCTGGACATCGCCGACCCGAAGATCATCTACGTCTCGAACGCCGACGGCCGCACCGTCGCCACCGGCTCCGAGATCGTCGCCCGCCTGGTCAACCAGGTTTCGAACCCCGTCCGCTGGGACCTCTGTATGGAGACGTTCCAGGAACTGGGTGCCACCGCGCTGATCGAGGTGTGCCCCGGCGGCACCCTGACCGGCCTGGCCAAGCGCGCACTGCCCGGTGTGAAGACCGTCGCCCTGAAGTCCCCGGACGACCTCGAAGCGGCCCGCGCGCTCATCGCCGAGACAGGGATGCCCGCCGCTGACGCGGCGGGCGCCTGATAAGGAGCCGTACAGCATGTCGAAGATCAAGCCCAGCAAGGGCGCGCCGTTCGCCCGGATCATGGGCGTCGGCGGCTACCGGCCGACCCGGGTGGTTCCCAACGAGGTCATCCTGGAGAAGATCGACTCGTCCGACGAGTGGATCCGCTCCCGCTCCGGCATCTCCACCCGGCACTGGGCCTCCGACGAGGAGACCGTGACGGCGATGTCGGTGGAGGCCGCGGGCAAGGCCATCGCGGACGCCGGTCTCACCCCCGAGCAGATCAGCGGTGTGATCGTCTCCACGGTCTCGCACTTCAAGCAGACCCCGGCCGTCGCCACCGAGATCGCGGACAAGATCGGCGCCGTCAAGCCGGCCGCGTTCGACATCTCCGCGGGCTGCGCGGGCTTCGGCTACGGCCTGACCCTCGCCAAGGGCATGATCGTCGAGGGTTCGGCGGAGTACGTCCTCGTCATCGGCGTGGAGCGGCTCAGCGACCTGACCGACCTGGAGGACCGCGCGACGGCCTTCCTGTTCGGTGACGGCGCGGGCGCGGTCGTGGTCGGCCCCGCGGACGAGCCGGGCATCGCCCGTACCGTCTGGGGCTCCGAGGGCGACAAGTCCGAGACCATCAAGCAGACCGTGCCGTGGACGGAGTACGACAGCTCCGGCAAGTTCCCTGCGATCACGCAGGAGGGCCAGGCGGTGTTCCGCTGGGCCGTGTTCGAGATGGCGAAGGTCGCCCAGCAGGCGCTGGACGCGGCCGGAATCAGCGCGGACGACCTGGACGTCTTCATTCCGCACCAGGCCAACATGCGGATCATCGACTCGATGGTGAAGACTCTCAAACTGCCGGAGCACGTCACGGTCGCCCGTGACGTGGAGACCACCGGCAACACCTCGGCCGCCTCGATCCCGCTCGCGATGGAGCGGCTCCTGGCGACCGGACAGGCGAAGAGCGGTGACACCGCGCTCGTCATCGGCTTCGGGGCGGGTCTCGTGTACGCCGCGACGGTCGTTACCCTCCCCTAGGCACACCGGATCTTCCGGATGCCCACAAACCCGTAAAAAACCGAAGGAGCGCCACATGGCCGCCACCCAGGAAGAGATCCTTGAGGGTCTCGCCGAGATCGTCAACGAGATCGCCGGTATCCCCGTCGAGGACGTCCAGCTGGACAAGTCCTTCACGGACGACCTGGACGTCGACTCGCTGTCCATGGTCGAGGTCGTCGTCGCCGCCGAAGAGCGCTTCGAGTGCAAGATCCCGGACGACGACGTCAAGAACCTGAAGACCGTCGGCGACGCCGCGGACTACATCCTGAAGCACCAGGCCTGATCCGGTACCCCCGGAATCAGTCCCGGACTCAGTTCCGCGTGACTGCCGCCACCCGGCGGTGGCGCCGCTGATCCCCCCTTACACCGTGGAGAAATTTCCTGTGAGCTCGACCAATCGCACCGTGGTCGTCACCGGTATCGGCGCAACCACACCGCTGGGTGGCGACTCCGCCTCGACCTGGGAAGGTCTGCTGGCGGGCCGTTCCGGCGTCCGGCCCCTGGAGGGCGAGCGCTTCGCCGACCTCCCGGTCCGCATCGCCGCCACCGCCGCCGTCGACCCGGGCGAGGTACTGCCCCGCCCGCTCGCCCGCAAGCTGGACCGCTCGGCGCAGTTCGCGCTGATCGCGGCCAAGGAGGCCTGGGCCGACGCGGGCTACACCGCTCCCGCCGGTGAGGACCAGCCCATCGCCCCCGAGCGGCTCGGCACGGTCATCGCCTCCGGCATCGGCGGTGTGACCACCCTGCTCGACCAGTACGACGTGCTGAAGGAGAAGGGCGTACGCCGCGTCTCCCCGCACACCGTCCCGATGCTGATGCCGAACTCCCCCTCGGCCAACGTCGGTCTCGAAGTGAACGCCCGCGCGGGCGTCCACACCCCCGTCTCCGCCTGTGCGTCGGGCGCCGAGGCGATCGGCTACGCCGTGGAGATGATCCGCACCGGCCGCGCCGACGTCGTGGTCGCCGGCGGCACCGAGGCGGCCATCCACCCGCTGCCCGTCGCGGCGTTCGCCAACATGATGGCGATGTCCAAGAACAACGACCACCCCGAGCAGGCCTCGCGCCCGTACGACACGGCCCGTGACGGCTTCGTCCTCGGCGAGGGCGCCGGTGTCGTCGTCCTGGAGTCGGCCGAGCACGCCGCCAAGCGCGGCGCCCGGGTCTACTGCGAGGTGCTCGGCCAGGGCCTGTCGGCCGACAGCCACCACATCGCACAGCCCGAGCCGACCGGCCGCGGTGTCGCGGCGGCCCTGCAGAACCTGCTGGACTCCACGGACCTCAAGCCGTCCGAGGTCGTCCACCTCAACGCGCACGCGACGTCCACCCCGCAGGGCGACGTCGCCGAGATCAAGGCGCTGCGCAAGGTCCTCGGCGACGACATGGACCACATCGCGGTCTCCGCGACGAAGTCCATGACCGGGCATCTGCTCGGCGGCGCCGGCGGCATCGAGACCGTCGCGACGGTCCTGGCCCTTTACCACCGGGTCGCGCCCCCGACCATCAACCTCGACGACCTCGACGACGAGGTGGAGGCGGACATCGTCCGCGGCGAGCCGCGCGCGCTGCCCGCCGGGTCCATCGCGGCCATCAACAACTCGTTCGGGTTCGGCGGGCACAACGTCGTGCTGGCGTTCCGTTCCGTCTGAACGCGTATACGTAACCGGAAGGGCCCCCACCGAGCGGTGGGGGCCCTTTCCGTTACGCATCGGACCGCGGTACGTGTCATACGACCTGGTGCAGCCACCTCACGGGCGCGCCCTCGCCCGCGTACCGGAACGGCTCCAGCTCGTCGTCCCAGGGCTTGCCGAGGAGGCGGGCGATCTCGGCCTCCAGATCGGTCTCGCCCCGCACCGAGCGGGCGAGCGCGGCCCGCAGCCGGTCCTCGGGGATCAGGATGTCGCCGTGGATGCCGGTGACCGCGTGGAAGATTCCCAGGTCGGGCGTGGCGCTGTAGCGCTCGCCCTCGGCCTTGGCGCACGGCTCCGCCGTGACCTCGAACCGCAGCATCTGCCATCCGCGCAGGGCGGACGCGAGTTTGGAGGCGGTGCCGGGCTCGCCCTGCCAGGAGAACTCCGCTCTCCAGGTGCCGGGCGAGGCGGGCTGGCGGATCCAGTCGAGCTGGACGCGCACACCGAGCACCCCCGCCACCGCCCACTCGACGTGCGGGCACAGCGCGCGGGGGGCGGAGTGGATGTACAGAACTCCACGTGTCGTCACCGGGACCTCCAGTGCGGTTCGAGGTTCGCCTTCCCCAGCGGCCTCCCGCCCCTACCGGTCTCGGTCAGGACAGCACCTGACATTCTGCCCCGGGGTTCAACAGTAAACAGCATCGGGAGTTAATCTCCTGAATGGGGACAGTATGTGACGTGATGTAATTTACCGGAGCCGTCTGGCGTGGTTCCTCTGGCTGGACGGGCCAAAGCTACCGCGCGGAGCAGACAGAAAGGTGTCGTACGGTCGGTCCTGGGCCCGGGAAACACGAAGCTTTCACCCGGCAGGACGCCAGGGGCACCCGAGGGAGGGGACCAGGGGATGGACCAGGGGACGTTGCCGACGCGCCGAAGCCGCCCCGCGCGGCGCCGCACCGCGGCCGCCGCCGCTCTCACGGCGATGACGCTCGCCGTCACGGCGGGGTGCACCAGCTCGGAACCACCGGCGGACCACCGCGCCGAAGCGGCCCCGAAGCCGTCACCGACGCCCACCCCCCACTGGAACCCGCGCCCGGCGTCGATCGCCGCCGTGGGCGACTCCATCACCCGGGGCTTCGACGCCTGCATGGTCCTCTCCGACTGCCCCGAGGCGTCCTGGGCCACCGGCAGCGACTCGGGCGTCCAGTCGCTGGCGACCCGGCTGCTCGGCGCCGGCTCCGCGGCCGCCCGCAGCTGGAACTACGCGAAGACCGGCGCCCGGATGTCCGACATCCCGGCCCAGCTGACCCGCGCGGCGGCCCACCGCCCCGAGCTGGTCACGGTGATGGTCGGCGGCAACGACGCCTGCCGGGACTCGGTCGACGGTATGACGTCGGCGGCCGACTTCCGGGCGGGCTTCGAGACGTCCCTGCGCCGGCTGCGCACCACCCTGCCCAAGACCCAGGTGTACGTGTCGAGCGTGCCGGACCTCAAGCGCCTCTGGTCGGAGGGGCGGGGCAACGCTCTGGGGAAACAGATCTGGAAGCTGGGCATCTGTCAGTCCATGTTGAGTGACGCGGACGATCTGGGGGCGGCGGCGGGCGAGCGGCGCGACGCCGTGTACGAGCGGGTGGTGGCGTACAACGAGGCACTGAAGGACGTATGCGCGAAGGACCGTTACTGCCGTTACGACGGCGGCGCGGTCTTCGACTACCGCTTCACCGGCGACCAGCTGAGCCACTGGGACTGGTTCCACCCCAGCAAGGACGGCCAGGGCCGGCTGGCGGAGATCGCGTACCGCAATGTGACGGCGGCGAGGCCGCCGCGGTAGGAGGGTGACCGGCCGTCGGCGGCCGGATATCTCCCCTTACCCTCCCGTAACTCCGAGTCCCCCTGTTCACAGGGGAGTTCCTTCTCGATACTGGCCGCCCAGGCCTCGACGGAAGGATGCGCGGTGGTACGTGGACGGCGTGTACGGGTGGCACGGCTGGCCCTGCTGGTCGCTTCGATGACGTTCGGCGCGGTGCTCGTGCCGGTCCCGGCGCAGGCGCAGGCCCCGGCAGCGACGGGGGCGCCGCCGACCGTGGAGGAGCAGCGCCTGGACCTGGCCGTCCCGCAGGAGATACTGCGGCGCTCCGGGTTCGACGACGTGGCCGGGCGGTTCGCGCGGGAGCTCGACGGTGTGCGGTCCTACCGGGAGGCCGAGCGCCTGGTCGCCCGCGAGGGCGCCGCGCTCTGGCGGCGGGCCGTGGACCGGGCGCAGGGGCGCGGCCCGGCGGGCGGCGACCTGAGCCGGGACGACGACCGGCCGCTGTACTGGGCGCGGCTGGGGATGACGCGGGAACTGCGGGGCTGGGAGCCGGGGTTCGGACTGTCGCAGGAGCGACGGGCGGCGCTCCTGGACCGTCTGGAGCGGGGATCACGGGGCCAGAACTCGATCACGTACGGGTCGGGCACGGGCTACAAGCGCATCCTGGTCACCGGCTTCGACCCCTTCACCCTCGACCGGGACATCCGCATCAGCAACCCGTCGGGCGCGACGGCGCTGGCGCTCGACGGCACCTGGATACGTACGGCCGCCGGGCCCGCCCGGATCGAGACGGCCATGTTCCCCGTCCGCTGGGACGACTTCGCGGCGGGCACGGTCGAGCGGACGCTGCGGCCGGTGCTGCCGCAGGTCGACCTGTTCACCACGGTCAGCCAGGGGCGGTTCGGGCGGATCGACGTCGAGCGCTTCAACGGGGCGTGGCGGGGCGGGTTCCCGGACAACGAGAACGAGTCGCGGACGGAGCAGGTTCCGGTGTCCGATCCGGCGAGCCAGCCGCAGTGGACGAGGACGACGCTGCCGTACCAGGCGATCGTGGCGGCTCGGACGGGGCCGTACCCGGTGTACGACCACACGTCGGTGACGGAGGTACCGGCGGGCGGGACGGGGCCGGTGGTGCGGGAGGACGGGCCGTCGGCGGGGTCCGTGGCGCGAGCCGGGGGCGGGGGTGACTACCTGTCCAACGAGATCGCGTACCGGGCGACGCTGCTGCGGGACCGGCTGGGTCTGTCGATCCCGGGAGGTCATGTGCACACCCCTGTGCTGGAGTTCGGGGCGGGGAACACGGATCCGTCGACGGGGGCGGTGACGGATGCGGAGTTCGAGCGGAATCGGGGGGAGATCGTGGGGCAGGTGCGGGCGATCGTGACGACGGCGGTGTCCCCCGCCCCGCCCCTTTCCTGAACCCTACGGGGGTGGGAGCGGGCTGAGGCGGGTTTCCCGGGGCTACGCCCCGGACCTGCGGTTGTCTGTGGGCTGTGGGTGGCTGGCCGCGCAGTTCCCCGCGTCGGCCCGAAGTCGTCAGCCCGACGAAGAGGACGAACCCGGCCCCATCGAGGATGGGGCCGGGTTCGCATCTCCGCCTACTTGAGCGCTGTACCACCCGAGTTGTGATAGTCGATCGCCTTTTTGATCAGGTTTCCGCCGTCGGTCTCGACCGATGTCTGTTCTTGCTGCCCCGCACCGAACAGCAGGCCGGCGATATGCGCTTTCGCCACCTGGTCCATGTGCGCGAAGAACCAACAACAGCGGAGCCGGCCAGGACAGCCATGACGATGGCCGCCAGACACTCCGACGCGCGAGCAACCGACCGGCACGGTGCATCACTCTTCGTTTCCCCGTGACGGCTGAGCTGGACGACCGGTGACTACCGCGGGCGTGGCCGCGCGGCACGTGGGCCGCCAGCGCGGTACGCCACCGACGACGTGGGTGGGAGAGGGGCATGTCTGTGCTCTCTTTCAGCCGTTGCGTCTGCCCGGACCGCCTGGCCGGACAGCACTCAGTGGTCCGGGGAGGCCGAAAGGTTGCCGCGCACGCGAGGATTCACAGATTCACCGAAGCCATCGCGGACCTCGGCCCCCGCCCGGCCGCCCGCCCAGGGCTTTGGGGAAGGGGCGGGGTTGGGGGGCTCGGCCCTGGGGTCAAGCCCGCAGCGCCGACAGATCCTCCCCCGCCAGATCACTCCTCCCCACCAACACCTCGCGCACCGCCTCCAGCACCGGCGACCCCACCACCTCCGTCGCCAGCGACACATCCTTCGCCGCCAGTGCCACAGGGAAGTACGCGTGCGTCGCGAACGCCCGCCCCACCAGCCCGCCCAGCGGGCTCGCCGCCAGCGAGGACCGGGTCAGTTCGGGCGGCAGGCCCAGGGCCGCGGCCAGGCGCAGGGACTCGGCCACCAGGGCCACCCCGCCGATCACCGCGCTGATCAGGACCAGCTTGAGCGCCGCCCCCGTACCCACCTCGCCGCACCGCGTCACCGACCCCAGCTCGGCCAGCAGAGGAGCCACCGGATCCGTCTCGCCGCCCGCCAGGATGAGGAGCTCGCCCGTCGCGGCCCGGTCCACGCTTCCCATCACCGGCGCGTCGATGAACGCGATCCCGGCGGGGAGACGGGATGCCAGCTCCCGGACCGTGTCCGGGCCGACCGTCGACGTATCGATCCACGTCACCCCCGCCCGCAGCGCCGGAACCATCGCGTCCGCCACGGCGAGCGCCGCCGCCGGGTCCGCGAGCATCGTGATGACCACGTCGGCGTCGCGGACCGCCTCGGCGGGGCTCGCCGCGGCCACGGCCCCCTCGGCCGCCAGCGAGCCGGCCTTGCTCGCCGTACGGTTCCAGACCGTCAGCCCGTACCCCGCCGCGAGCAGCCGGCGAGCCATCGGCGCCCCCATGTTGCCCAGCCCCAGAAACGCGACCTGCTGCACGTTCGTCCTTGCCTTCTCGCTGTTCATGGAACGACCGTACGAACGCCGCCACCCATGCCACAAGCGAATGTCTAGCATGGCAGCCATGAGCTCGCCGCATACCACCACCCACAGCCTCTACGACGTCTTCCTCCGGGTCGCCTCCGACGGCTCCTTCACCGCCGCCGCCCAGGCCCTCGGCTACACCCAGTCCGCCGTCTCGCGGCAAGTCCAGGCGCTGGAGGACGAGTTGGGGAGCGTGCTCTTCGACCGGCTGGCCCGGGGGGTGCGGCTCACCGAGGCCGGGCGGGTGCTGGTGCCGCACGCCGAGGCCGTACGGGGCCGGCTCGCCGCCGCCCGCGCCGAGCTCGCCGCGCTGCGCACGCTCGACGGCGGGCTGCTGCGCGTCGGGGCGTTCTCGACCGCCGACGCCGCGCTGCTCCCCCGCGCCCTCGCCGCGTTCCGGCGCCGTCACCCCGGGGTGACCCTCGCCCGTACCGAGGGGCCCTCCGTCAAGCACCTCGGGCTGCTCGCCGCCGGGGAGCTGGACATCGCCGTGGTCAGCGCCACCGCCGGGCGCGCCCTCGACGGCTGCGCCCTGCGGCATCTGCTCGACGAGCCGATGTTCGTGGCGATGCCGCAGGACCACCCCCTGGCGGGGCGGAAGCGGCTGCGGCTGGCGGAGCTCGTCGACGAGGAGTGGGTCGCGGGCAGCACCCGGCCGGAGGACACGTTGATGCGGCCGGTCCTTGAAGGCGGGTTCCGGCCACGTACGACCCTCGTCGTACGGGACTGGATCGCCAAGCAGGGCTTCGTCGCGGCCGGGCTCGGCGTCACGCTGCTGCCCGCCCTCGCCGCCGACTCGGTCCGCGCCGACATCGTGCTCGTCCCCCTGCACCCGGACGACGTACCGCACCGAGCGGTCTACGCGGCGACCCCGTACGGCCGCGCCGACTCCCCGGCCGTGGCCGCCTTCCTCGCCGAACTCCGGGCGACGGCGCGGCAGATCATCCCGTCGGGCCGCCCGTAAGGGTCGGTCCGGCCGTTTCGGGCTCCGGCTGCGGGTCCGCCGCCGTCTCGTCCAGCAGGTCCCGCACCATCAGCGTCGCCCCCGCCACCGCCCCCGGCATCAGGAACACCGCCACGAACGGCACCAGGAACGCCAGCGTCAGCGGGACGCCGAAGCCGAGGACGAGCAGGCGGCGCGTGCGCAGCAGGGCGAGGCGGTCCGCCAGTTCCACTCGCCGGCGCTGGAGCGCCACCGCCGTCAGCTCCTCGGTGAGGAAGAAGCCGGAGACGCAGAAGCCGATCGCGGGGACCACCGTCTGGCCGACCACCGGCAGGAAGCCGAGGGCGAAGAGGAGGACGCCGTACAGGACGACGCGCGTCAGGACGCGTACGGAGTCACGGGCGGAGATCCACAGCTCACGCCAGAGCGGCAGGCCGGACTCCGGCGCCTCGCCGCCGCTCTCCCAGCGGTCGACGTCCTCGGACAGCTTCTCGTAGAAGGGCTGGCCGACCAGGAGCGTCACCGCGGTGAAGGTGATCACCGCCAGGAACAGGCCCATCGCGAAGACCAGCGCCGTCAGGAAGCCCCGGAACAGGCTCAGCCACGGCGAGGACCAGCCGTCGGCGAACGGGGTCGCCCAGCCGACGAAGTCGTCCGCCCCGTGGGCGAGCCCGGTCAGCGCCGCCGCGTACAGGACAAGGGTGACCAGGCCGGGCAGCAGTCCGATCCCCAGGGACCGGCCGTGGCCGGTGACCCATCGCTGCCCTTTGACCAGATAACCGAAGCCCGCCCCGAGATCACGCATGGCCGAACTCTATCGGCCGGTAACCGCCCCTCTCGTACGGGAGTTCCCCGCTCCGGAACACGGCGAAAGGCCGCACCCCGCCGTGCCGGGTGCGGCCCTTCGTACGGACGCCGGGCGACCGCAGGGACGTCAGGCGACCGCGAGGTCGACCGTGATGTTGCCGCGCGTGGCCTTCGAGTACGGGCACACCTGGTGCGCCTTCTCGACGAGGTCGCGCGCGGTGGCCGCGTCCACGTTGGGGAGGGCCGCGGAGATCCTGACGATGATGCCGAAGCCGTCGTCGTTCTTGCCGATGCCGACCTCGGCGGTGACCGTCGAGCCGGATATGTCGGCGTTCTCCTGGCGCGCGACCACACCGAGGGCGCCCTGGAAGCAGGCGCTGAAACCGGCCGCGAACAGTTGCTCCGGGTTGGTGCCCGCGCCGCTGCCGCCCATCGCCTTCGGCGGGTTCACGACCACGTCGAGCCGGCCGTCGTCGGTGGCGACCCGGCCGTCCCGGCCGTTCTCGGCGACGGCGACGGCGGTGTACAGAACGTCGGACTGCTGGATGGACATGCTGGGTGCTCCTCCTGCTCGTTCCCGGCCGCTCGCGCCCACGACAGCCGGGATGTGGAAAGACCTTATCGAATGGCGGAAGTCATCCGATAAGGTCTTCAAGAGTGGCAGAGGTCACGCGGGCGGGGTCACTCGCCCAGCGAGACGACCATCTTTCCGGTGTTCTCGCCCCGGAGCATGCCGAGGAAGGCGTCCGCGCCGTTCTCGATGCCCGCCACGACCGTCTCGCCGTACTTCAGCTCACCGGAGGCGATCCAGCCGGCCACCTCCTGGACGAACTGCGGCTGGAGCGCCGCGTGGTCGCCGACGAGGACGCCCTGGAGGCGCAGCCGCTTGCCGATGATCATGGCCATGTTGCGCGGGCCCGGGGTCGGCTCGGTGTCGTTGTAGCCCGCGATCATGCCGCAGATGGTGGCGCGGCCGTGCACGTTCAGCGAGGAGATCGCCGCTTCCAGGTGCTCGCCGCCGACGTTGTCGAAGTAGACGTCGATGCCGTCCGGGGCGGCCGCGCGCAGCTGGTCGCGGACCGGGCCGTTCTTGTAGTTGAAGGCGGCGTCGAAGCCCAGCTCCTCCACCAGCCACTTCACCTTCTCGTCGGAGCCGGCCGAGCCGATCACCCGCGAGGCGCCCTTGAGACGGGCCAGCTGGCCGACCTGGCTGCCGACCGCGCCGGCCGCGCCGGAGACGAAGACCGCGTCGCCCTCCTTGAAGGAGGCGACGTCGAACAGTCCCGCGTACGCGGTCAGGCCCGTCATACCGAGCACACCGAGGTACGCGGAGAGCGGGGCCAGCGAGGCGTCGACCTTGGTGGCGTGCTTGGCGTCCAGGTCGGCGTACTCGCGCCAGCCGAGCCCGTGCAGCACATGGTCGCCGACGGCGAAGCGCTCGTCGCCGGAGGCCACGACCTCGCCCACCGCGCCGCCGTCCATCGGCTTGTCGAGCTGGAACGGCGGGATGTACGACTTCACGTCGTTCATACGGCCGCGCATATACGGGTCGACGGACATGAAGAGGTTGCGGACCAGGATCCGGCCCTCGGCGGGCGCGGCGACCGGGACCTCGCGGAGCGCGAAGTCGGCCGGGACCGGCCAGCCGTGCGGGCGGGCGACGAGGTGCCATTCACGGCTGGTGGCGGGGAGTGCGGACGGTGCGGACATGGGGTGCGTCCTCCTGCGGTGCGGTCGCCGGGTCCGGCGGATTACTTCAGGTACTGAAACAACCATGCTCCTGGATATTTGAGATTGTCAAGTAACTCGGTACGCTGGTTCCATGGCCACGCGTATGGATGCCCTCACCCTCGAAGTCGTCGACCTCATCGGCTCGGTGGTGTCGCGCTACCACGAGGAGTACGAGCGGGCCGCCGCCGAGCACGCGCTCACCGGGGCGCAGGCGCGCGTCCTCGGGCTGCTCTCGCTGGAACCTGTGCCGATGCGCAAGATCGCGCGGAAGCTGAAGTGCGAGCCGTCGAACGTCACGGGGATCATCGACCGCCTGGAGGCCCGCGGCCTCGTCGAGCGACGCCCCGACCCGGCCGACCGCCGGGTGAAGCTGGCGGCGCCGACGGAGGAGGGGCTGGCGACCGCGGCGCGGCTCCGCGACTCCCTGGACTTCGCCCGCGAGCCGCTGGCGGAGCTGTCGGCGGAGGAGCGGACGGTGCTGCGGGATCTGCTGAAGCGGATGCTGGGCGCCCCTTGAGGGGCGCGGCCCTGTGACATGTGCGGCTCCGCCGCGATGGGGGTCCCCCCCTGTTCGAGCGAAGCCGAGAACTTGGGGAGCGACCAGCCCCACCGGCCCACAGCTGACTACAGGCACCACCAGAGGAAGCGGTTGCACGTCTGCGTCGGGGCCGGCGTGGGGGGCGGCGCCGGTGGTGGCGGTGTGTCCGAGGTGGACGGCTGGGGTGACGTCGACGGGAGCGGGGAGCCGTCCGGGCCCGTGGGCGTGGGGGCCGGGGCGCTCGGCGCGCCGGTCGGGCCGGTGGCCGGGTGCGAGCCGCCCGGGGCCGGGGCGCCGCCGGTCCCGGTTCCGGTTCCGGTCCCGGTCCCGGTTGCGCTGCCGGTGCCGCCCGGGCCGGGGCGCGTACCGCCCGGGGTCGGGTGGCTCTTGCCGTGACCGTTCCCCGCGGGCACCGCGCTCGGCCGCTCGGGGCCGCCCACATCGCTCGCGTCAGGGGCCGGCGCGTCCGTCTCCTGCGAGATCTGCTCCTCCTCGTGTACGGAGGTGGCGGCGCCGCGGTCGTCCGGCGGCGGCTCGATGGCGAGCTGTGCGATACCCAGCGCGCCGGCCGCGAGGACCACACCGGCCGAGCCGAACAGCACGAGGCGGCCGCGCCGCTTGCGGGCGCGGCGGCGCGGTCGGGCCCGGGGCGGCTCGCGGCGCGCGCGGCGGTGACCGGCGGGGGCCGGGTCCGCACCGGATGCGGCGGACTCGTAGACCCCGAGGTCGATGACTTCTGGCTGCCGCAGTTCCTCCGCGGGGGTGCCGCATCCGGCGCAGGCCAGTGCGCCGTTGAGGTGCCGTCGGCAGACGTGGCAGTAATCCATGGCCAACGGAGGCTATGCGGGTAGCGGTCGACAATTGGGGCCGGGAATGTGTGGATCTTGTGTGGAAGCCCTCCTTCCAGGGCGTGTCGGGGGCACGAAGTCGGGCGTTCGGTGCGATGTCGGTGGGGCCGGGCAGGATGGGGTCATGACGGACGCGCAACCCCACGTTTTCGGGCCGCTCGACTTCCAACTCGTCCTGCTGCGGCGGATGGCCGACCACCAGCCGGAGCTGGTCGACGACGCCCGCCGCGAGCTGGGGGTGTCCATGACACAGATGCGGGAGGCCAACCGCCGCTGGCAGGCGATGGCCCGCTCGCCACGCTCCCGGGGCGCCGCCGCGCGCTACCGGTCGGTGCTCGGCGCGCCCGAGACGGTGGCCCGGCGCAAGGTCGGCGACCTGGAGTGCGAGGCCCGGCTGTGGCCGGTGCCGCTGTGGCCGACGCTGCGGTTCGAGGTGCTGGCCGGGCCGGACGGGACGGTGTGGAACGAGTGGCTGGTCCGGGCCCCCGGCGAGCCCGGCCCCGTACTGGAGACGGCGGCGGACCTGCGCCCGTGGTCCTGCACGGTCGACGAGGCGGCCCGCGCCTTCCCCCCGGCCCGCCCGATGGAGGGCAGCGCCCCCACCCGCTGGCAACTGGAGCTGACGGCGCCGGACGGCGAGAAGTGCGTGGCGGAGTTCTCTTGGGGGCTGCTGCAGGGCCTGCGGCCGGCGGTGCGGGAGGTGTAACCGGGGCGCGTCTGTCGGCTGCGGACCGTGCTGGAACCGCTCACGCAGTTCCCGACGCCCCCGAAGATCTCGGCTGCGGACCGCCCTGGAACCACTCGCACAGTTCCCCACGCCCCCGAAGATCTCGGCTGCGGACCGCGCTGGAGCCGCTCACGCAGTTCCCGACGCCCCCCACAGATCTCGGCTGCGGACCGCGCTGAAACCACTCGCACAGTTCCCCACGCCCCCGAAGATCTCGGCTGCGGACCGCGCTGGAGCCGCTCACGCAGTTCCCCGCGCCCCCGAAGATCTCGACTGCGGACCGTGCTGGAGCCACTCGCACAGTTCCCCACGCCCCTCAGGCAATCCACCGGCACCCAAAAACGCGGCTCGGCCCCGTCCCTCAGGGGCGCGGGGCTGTGACATGTGCGGCTCCGCCGCGATGGGGTCCCCCTGTTCGAGCGAGGCCCAGAACCTGGGGGAGCGACCAGCCCACGACGGCCCGCAGCCGAAATCAGATCCGGGACCCAGCCCGCACCCCCAAACACCCGCAGGCACGCCGAAGCCGAACACATTGTCCCCCGATCAGCCCCGCCTCCGGGGCAACTGGCACTCAGTCAGCCGACGCCCGACCGGCCCAGCCCAGCGCGCGCGGCGACCGCGGGGAACGGACGATCCGATCAAGGACCGCCACTCGGGAGGATGCCGTGACCGTCAGTCTGGAGCAGTTGCGCCGTTGCCACGTAGCCGTCGACCTCGGCGCCGCGAGGACGCGCGTATTCGTCAAGGGCCTGGGACTCGTCGTGGACGAGCCCAGCGTCGCGGCCATCAACACCCGTACCGGCGCGCTGATCGCCGTCGGCGCGTTCGCCGAGAAGATGACCGGCCGTACGCCCGACTACATCCGCGTCGCCCGGCCCGTGACCGGCGGCACCGTCGTCGACATCGAGATGGCCCAGCGCATGCTGCGGCATCTGGTCGGCGAGAAGCTGCGGCGCCAGCTGCGCCGCAAGCCCGGGCTGCGGGCCGCCGCCTGCACCCCGCACGAGGCCGACCCGCTCGCCCAGCGCGCCACCGTCGAGACCCTGGTGGGGCTCGGCGCCCGCCGGGTCGAGCTGGTCGACACCCTGATCGCGGCGGCCGTCGGCTGCGGGCTCCCGGTCGAGCAGCCGACCGCCACCATGATCATGGTGTGCGGGGCGGCCACGACCCAGATCGCGGTGCTCTCACTCGGCGCGATCGTCACCGCCCAGCGGATCCCGGTGGGCGGCGACGCGATCGACCACGCCGTCATCCAGCACCTGCGCCACCAGCACGAGCTGATGCTGCCGAGCCAGTCCGTGCGCCCCCTCCAGCTCGCCCTCAGCGGCAACGGGCTGACCTCGCACGGCCCCGCCTCCACCGAGATCCACGGCCGGGACGTCGCCACCGGCCTCGCCCGCTCGGTCCAGGTCGACACCGCGGCCGTCCGCGACGCGATCCACACCCCGCTGACCGCCGTCCTCGACGGCATCGGCAAGGTCCTGCGCGACTGCCCCCCTGACCTGGTCGCGGACCTCGCGGACCGGGGGATCATGATGGTCGGCGGAAGCGCCCTGCTGCCGGGCCTGGACCAGATGCTGCGCAAGGCGACCGGCATGCCCGTGGGCATCGCCGAACGCCCGGACGTCTGCGCCATCCTGGGCCTCGGCGCGATGCTGGACGGCAGGATCGAGCCGATGGTCCTCGACCCGCTCGCGGAGTGAGGCGCCGGGTGAAGTGCCGGGTGAGGTGCCGGGTGAGGTGCCGGGTGAAGGCAGGAGGGGCCCGGTGCGCGCGGACGGCGGATCCGGGGCCGGGACACCGCTGCCCGTCCTGCTCGAAGCCGTCCTCGGCGTCGGCTCCGAGCTCGAACTGCACACCACCCGGCGACCGACCCCCGGATGACCACGCATGTACGGACCCGCTTCGGGCCGAGCATGATGCTGCCGCTACGGGGAGGGGGGCGGGGCCACGGTGTGGGAGGCGCCTCTGTAGATGTGGGAGGCGCCTCGGCAGGGGGCGGTGGATGTGCGTCGGCGGCTGCGGGCCGGTGGGGGCTGGTCGCTCCCCCAAGTTCTCGACTTCGCTCGAACAGGGGGACCCCCATCGCGGCGGAGCCGCACGATGTCACCGCCCCGCGCCCCTGGGGGGGGTGCGGCTCTTAGGGCCTGCGGCTCTTAGGGGGTGCGGCTCTGGGCAGCCCGCAGGGCGATCCTCGTGTCCGAGCGTGCCACCCCCGCGTCCCGTTTCAGCCGGCGCAGCAGCCCGTCGAGCGCCGCCGGGTCGGCCGCCCTGGCCCGTACGAGATAGTCGTGCTCGCCCGTGACGTGCACGACCTCCGTGATGCCCGGCAGCTTCAGGGCGACCTTCTCGAACGCCTCGTTCGTGGTGTCCAGGCGCAGGGTGACGTCGATGAAGACGACGAGCCCGGGCCCGGCGTCGGCCGTCGGGTCGACCAGGACCGTGAAGCCCCGGATGACGCCGTCGCGGCGCATCCGCCGCACCCGGTCGGCGGCGGCGTTCGCGCTGAGCCCGACCTTCGCACCGAGGTCGCGGTACGAGATCCGCGCATCCTCCCGCAGTACGCCGAGGATTTCTCTGTCCAGGCGGTCCATACCACGATTGTCGCAGCCCGGACCGGTATTCGGCCGCGTACCGGGCGGGCGTGGCCGGACAGTACCCCCATGAGTGAGATGTGGACGACGGCGGTGGCGGGTGCGGCGGCGGGCCTGGGCGTGGCGATGCCCGTGGGCGCGGTCGGGGTGCTGCTCGTCCAGGAGGGCATGCGCGACCGGCGCGGGGCGGTCGCCGCGGCGTCGGCGGTGGCGGTGGTCGACCTGGCGTACGCGGCGGCGGCGACCGCGCTGGGCCCGTGGGTGGCGTCGACGCTGACGGGGGTGGAGGCGTGGGTGCGGCTGGTGGCGGCGGCCGTGCTGGTGGGGATCGCGGGGCGGGGGCTGTGGGGGTCGCGCGGACCTGTGGCGGGCGACCCGGCCCCCGCGCCCCCGGCCCGGGGGCCCGCCCGTACGTTTACCCGCTTCGCCGCCCTCACTCTCGTCAACCCCACCACCGCCCTCTACTTCACCGCCCTCACCACCGCCCAGGGCAGCACCCTCCACGGCGGCGGCAGCGGGGCCGTGTTCGTCTCGGCCGTGTTCGCCGCGTCCTTCGTGTGGCAGCAACTGCTCGTCGCGGCGAGCGGGTTCGCCGGGGCGCGGATCTCCGACGCGGCCCGGATGTGGACGTTCCGGCTCGGCTACGGGCTGGTCGCGCTGTACGCCGTCAAGGTGGCGCTGCCGCTGCCTTGATCGCGGTGCCGCGTAGGGTTTCCGATGGCCCTTCAGGGCCGGTGCCGTCGACTGCGAGGAGCCCTTTCCGTGTCCCCTCTCTTTCCCGCGCTGCGGACCGCCGACCGGAAGGAAGCCCTTCGGTTCGGCGAGCACGCCCTCACCTACGCCGAACTCGCCGGGGCGGCGGGCGCCCTGGCAGGCCGGATCGCCGGGTCGGGCCGCGTCGCCGTCTGGGCGACCCCGACCCTGGAGACGGCGGTCGGGGTGGTCGCGGCGCTGCTGGCCGGGGTGCCCGCCGTACCGCTGAACCCCAAGACGGGCGAACGCGAGCTGGCGCACATCCTGAGGGACAGCGCGCCCACGGCCGTCCTCGCCGCCCCCGGCGAACCACTGCCGCCCGCGCTGGCGGCGCTGACCAGGATCGACGTGGTCCCGGAGGCAGGATCGGCGGCGGATCCTCCGCCCGCCGAGCCCGACGACGCAGAGTCCCCCGCCCTCATCGTCTACACCTCCGGCACCACCGGCCCGCCCAAGGGCGCCGTACTCCCCCGCCGGGCCGTCGCAGGCACGCTCGACGCGCTGGCGGAGGTCTGGGCGTGGACGCCCGACGACGTCCTCGTACACGCTCTGCCGCTCTTCCACGTCCACGGCCTGATCCTCGGCGTCCTCGGCCCGCTGCGGCGCGGCGGCTCGGTGCGGCATCTGGGCAGGTTCTCGGTGGAGGGCGTGGCCCGTGAGCTGTCGACGGGCGCGACGATGCTCTTCGGGGTGCCGACGATGTACCACCGTATCGCCGAATCCCTGGACAGCGACCGGGAGTTGGCGAAGGCGCTGGCCGGGGCGCGGCTCCTGGTGTCGGGTTCGGCGGCGCTGCCCGTCCACGACCACCGGCGGATCGCGGCGGCGACCGGCCGCACGGTGATCGAGCGGTACGGGATGACCGAAACGCTGATGAACACGAGCGTACGGGTGGACGGCGAGCCGCGACCCGGCACGGTCGGGGTGCCGCTGCCGGGCGTGGAACTGCGCCTGGCGGACGAGTCGGACGGCATCGGCGAGATCCAGGTGCGCGGCCCGAACCTCTTCAGCGGCTATCTCAACCGGCCGGACGCCACGGCCGCCGCGTTCACCGAGGACGGCTGGTTCCGCACCGGCGACATGGCGAGCCTGGACGGCGACGGATACGTACGGATCGTCGGCCGCAGGGCGACGGACCTGATCAAGAGCGGCGGGTACAAGATCGGGGCGGGTGAGATCGAGAACGCGCTGCTCGACCACCCCGGGGTGCGTGAGGTGGCCGTCACCGGTGAGCCGGACGCCGACCTCGGGGAGCGGATCGTGGCGTGGGTGGTCCCGGCCGACCCCCAGTCCCCGCCCACGGCCGAGGAGTTGGCCGGGCACGTGGCCGCCCAGCTCTCCCCGCACAAACGGCCGCGTACGGTCCGCTTCCTGGAGACGCTGCCGCGCAACGACATGGGCAAGATCATGAAGCGGGCGCTGGGGAACGGCAATGGCTGACCGGCTGAGCGCGAGGGCGGCCATCGGGGCGGCGACTTCGGACTTCACCGAGCTGCACGCGCCCGAGCGGGAGACGACGGTGGAGGGGCCACTCGGCTGGGAGGGGTACGAGGCGTCGCGGGCGCGCGCGAGGGAGCGCACGGGCGAACAGGAATCGGTGATCTACGGCCAGGCGACGGCAGAGGGGCGGCCCTGCATCCTCCTCTCCTTCGAATTCGGCTTCCTGGGCGGCTCGTTGGGCGAACGTACGGGGGACCGTCTGGAGGCCGCCTACCGGGCGGCGCGGGAGCGGCGGCTGCCGCTGGTCTCGCTGATCGCGACCGGCGGCAGCCGGATGCAGGAGGGCATGGTCGCGCTCACCCAACTCCAGCGGGTGGCCCGCCAGTCCACCCTGCTGCGGTCGGCCGGGCTGCCCCAGATCGCGGTCCTGCGCGACCCGACCACGGGCGGCGGCTGGGCCACGCTCGGGGCGGGCGCGGACGTGGTCCTTGCGCTGCCCGGGGCGCAGGTGGGCTTCGCGGGTTCGCGGGTACGGCCCGCCGACGCGGATCCGGCGGCGTACGCGGCGGAGGGCCAGCTGGCGGCCGGGGCGGTGGACGCGCTGGTGCCGGTGGCGGAGCTGCGCGGGGTGCTGGGGAGGTGGCTGGGGCTGCTCTCCGCCGGGACCCCGGGCGGCCCGGTGCCCCCGGCCGACGTGCCCCCGGCGCTCGGGGGGACGGGGCTGCCGGGGACGGGGTGGGAGGCGGTGGAACAGGCACGCGCGCGTTCCCGGCCACGGGCGTCGGCGTACCTGGACGCGTACTTCGACTTCCGCCTCCCTCTCAGCGGTGACCGATGCGGGGGTGTGGACGAGGGGATGCTGTGCGGGTTCGGGGAGCGGGCCGGGCGTACGGTCGCGTACGCGGCCCAGGCCGGCACCCCGACGCACCCGGCGGGCTACCGCACCGCCGCCCGCCTCCTCCGCCTCGCCGACCGCCTCGGCGTCCCCGTCCTCACCCTGGTCGACACCCCGGGCGCGGCGAACGACGCGGCGGCGGAACGGGCTGGCCAGGGCGCGGCCGTCGCGGACTGCTTCGCGGCGGTGGCGGGGGTGGGGGTGCCGGTGACGACGCTGGTGATCGGCGAGGGCGGCTCGGGCGGAGCCCTGGCGCTGGCGTCCCCCGGCCGCACCTGGGTGACGCCGGACAGCTACTTCTCGGTGATCGCGCCCGAGTTGGCGGCGGCGATCTTGAAGCGGGGGGCGGGGGAGGTGCGGGGCACGGCGGATCAGCTGGGGGTGCGTCCGCAGGACCTGGTACGGCTGGGGGTGGCCCGGGGGGTGGTCTCCCCCACCCCGCCCCTTCCCTGAACCCGCCGGGGGTGGGTGGGGGTTGAGGCCGGGGGTCCGGGGGCTGCTGCCC
>NZ_JBHWUR010000079.1:0-34107 GCF_042737755.1 Streptomyces sp. NPDC059994 | reverse complement strand
TTGGCCTTCTTGATCGCGCCCGCGATCGCCTTCGAGTCCACCGCGTCCACGATCAGCGCGTCGACCTTGTTGGTGATCATCGTGTCGACCTGCTGGGCCTGGACCGTGGCGTCCTGCTTGGCGTTCGCGTAGATCACCTGCCCCTTGCCCGCCGTGAGGTCCCTGACCATCTTCTCGACGAGCGGCTTGTCGAACTTCTCGTAACGCGCGGTCTGGTTCTCCGGGAGCAGCAGGCCGATCTTGAGGGCTCCGCCCTTCTTCGCCCCCGAGACCTTGGTGGGGCCCCCGGATTCCTTGGCGCTTCCGCAGGCGGCGAGAGCGACGGCCATCGCCGTGGCGGTCACGGACACAGCGGCACGACGCATACGGGTGTTCATCGAGAGACCTCCCTGACATGGCCGCGTCCTCGCGGCCGAGGTGGCTGGAAGTCAACTGGGAGGCGAATGGGGCGTCAAGGAGTTGAGGGTGACCGAGACCGCAATGAGTCTTTTCATTGATTAGTCGAACAAGCAACAACTCTGACCTGGGACGCGGCGGTTGGACCGCCTGTCCGGGGCGGGTGGGCGGGCGCGGTGTGTCCGGCACCGGCGGCTCGCCCTTCATACGAGGTTCACGGGAGCCGGAACGCGTCCGCCAGCGCGTCGGCTTGAGCCATGAGCAGGGTCCGGGCGCGGTGGCCGATCCCGCCGTACTGGCCCGACACCGCGAGGCTCACCGTGCCGTGCAGCTGCGACCAGGCGAGCACCGCGCCCGCCAGCGCCGTGCCGGCCCGGACGTCGTACGCGGGGCGCCCGGTGTGCTCCCCGACCCACGCGGCCAGCGAGTCGTCCTCGCGCACCCACCCGGCCATCTCCTCGACCGTCGGGCGGAACGCCTCGGCGGGATCCCCGGCGGCGAAGACCGCGAGGAAGGGGCCGAGGGCGGCCCGCGCGCGCTCCAGAGTGTCCGGCGGCGCGGCATACCCCGGCACCGGGGTTCCCTGGATCAGCAGATAGCGGTGCGGCTGCGCGGTCGCCCAGTCGAGGTAGGCGTCGGCGAGGGCGTGCAGCGCGGTACGGGCGTCGGTCGCGCCGGTGCCCCCGGCGTGCGCGATCGCGTGCGCCAGATCGTCGTACGCGTCCCGCATCAGATCGCCGAGCAGCTCGTCACGGCTGGCGAAGTAGCGGTAGAGCGCGGGCCCGGAGAGCCCCATGTCCTTGGCGATCCGGGTCAGCGCCACGGCCTGGGCGCCTCCCTCGGCGAGCTGTTCCAGCGCCGCCGCCTTGATCTCGGCGCGGGTCTGCTCCCGGTAGCGGGCCCGGGGACTCTTCACCTCGGCGGTCATGGGGCCTCCTGCGTGCACCGGTGTTCCCGTGCGGCGCGGTGGCCGGACGCGGTGCCCTTGCGGCGGTCCCCTTCTCCAATGATCCTCTCGCGAGTGCGGCTCGCAATGGCTACGGGTCGTAACAAGGTCGCCCGAGGCGGCGCGGGAGGGCGCGGGCGGTCCGGCTGCTGGGTAATCATTCGGATGCGTACCGTCCGCATGGCGAAGCGCGGGAGAGACCGCGTGAGAGAGCGTGAGAAGGAAGGCCGCTGGTGGCTCCGCATTCCGAGGGCGGTCTCGACCGGAGGCCGGGCGGCGCCGGTACGGCCGCCGCCGAGCCCCTGTCCGACCGCGTCCGCTGGCGGGCGCTCGCGGTGTGTCTGGTGGCCGGGTTCATGACGCTGCTCGACGTGTCGATCGTCAATGTGGCCCTGCCGTCGATCCGGGTGGCGCTGGACGCCCCGGAGGCCGATCTGCAGTGGGTGCTCTCCGGATACGCGCTCGCCTTCGGCCTGTTCCTGGTCCCGGCCGGGCGGATCGGCGACGCCCGGGGCCGGCGTGCCGTGTTCATGACCGGGCTCGCCCTGTTCGTCCTCGCCTCCGCGGCCTGCGGCGCGGCGCAGTCCAGCCTGTGGCTGGTGGCGGCCCGCGCCGTCCAGGGCCTGGCCGGAGGGCTGATCTCGCCGCAGATCTCGGCCCTGATCCAGCAGATGTTCTCCGGCCCCGAACGCGGCCGTGCCTTCGGGATGCTCGGCAGTGTCATCGGCATCTCCACGGCCGTGGGCCCGCTTCTCGGCGGGCTGCTCATCCACGCGGCGGGCCCGCACGAGGGCTGGCGCTGGGTGTTCTACGTCAACGTGCCGATCGGCATCGCCTGTCTGGTGCTGGCCCGGCGGCTGCTCCCCGACACCCCGTCCGCCCGCCGCATCCCGCTGCGCGCTCTGGACCCGGTCGGTGTGCTGCTGCTCGGCGCCGGGATCCTGGCGCTGCTCCTGCCGTTCGTCCAGGCGCAGCAGTGGCACGGCCCCGAGAAGTGGCTGCTCCTGGTCGTCTCCGGCGCGCTGCTCGCGGCGTTCGTGGGGTGGGAGCGGCGCCAGAGCGCGCGGGGTGCGTCCCCGGTCCTCGACCTCGCCCTGTTCCGCGAGCGCAGCTACTGGCTGGGCTGCGCCCTGATCCTGCTCTACTTCGGCGGATTCACCTCGATCTTCTTCATCACCGCGCTCTACCTGCAGGCCGGGCTGCACCTGAGCGCGCTGCTCGCGGGCCTCGCCATGACACCGTTCGCGGTGGGCTCGGGTGTCGCCGCGATCATCGGTGGCCGCCTGGTCGCCCGCTTCGGGCGCCGGCTGGTCGCGGTGGGCCTGGTCATGGTCGCCACCGGCCTCGGCGCCACGGCGTTCGCCGTCCATCTGGCCCCGGGCACGTCGGCGGCGTGGGCGATGACGGCCCCGCTGCTGCTCGCCGGGCTCGGCAGCGGCCTGGTCATCGCCCCCAACCAGACGCTGACGCTCTCTCAGGTCCCGGTCCGGTCGGCGGGCAGCGCGGGCGGCACCCTCCAGACCGGCCAGCGCGTCGGCTCCGCCGTCGGCATCGCCGCCGTCGGGGCGGTCTTCTTCGCCCAGCTGACGCACGCCGACTGGGCCACGGCGTACGACCACGGGCTGCTGGTGTCGCTCGCGTTCGTGCTCGGCGCGCTGCTGCTCGCGCTCGGTGATCTGAAGGCCGGTATCGGGGAGAGGTGACCGGCCGCGCGCAGCCCTTGCAGACCCCGCTCAGGCCGTCCCCTTCGCCGCCCGTACGGCCCCGCGCCAGGCCGAGTCGACCGAGAGCAGGGCCGCCGGGGTGAGGTCGGCCGGAACGCCGGGCAGGAAGCCGGTGCCGAGGAGGGGGCCGGAGTCGTCGGCCGCGACGGACCGGGCGAAGCCGCGCGGCGCCGCACCCCGTCGGCCCGCCCAGTGCTCGCGGGCCTCGTCCCGTACGTCCACGAGGGCTTGGAGGCGGTCGGCCGGGGGCGGGGCGAAGCGGTCGCCCGCCGCGCGTGTCTGCTCCTGCCACCGGTCCTGCCAGAACTCGACCGTCCAGCCCGGCCAGCGGGACGCCATCTCGTACGCCCCGGCCTGCGCGCCGAGCAGCCACCAGCCCACCCGGCGGCGCGCCGGATCGACATGCAGCCCGGAGAGCACGGCGAGCTCGCAACGGCCGTGCTCCGGCGCCGAGTCGAGGCGTTCGAGGAGGGCCGGCCCCTCGGCGACCGGGTGGTCCGCGGTGGCGGCGACGAGATGGCAGCGGCCGGCGCCCACGGTGACGACCGTGGCGAGCGGATCGTCCTCGGCCAGCTCCTCGTCTCCCGGCGCGAGCGCGGCGCCCGCGTACACCTCGCCCCGCGGATCGCGCACCGCGCCCGGGTCCAGGCCCAGGTAGGCGCGCAGTTCCGCCGGACCGTCGTAGGTCCAGCGCAGCTGCCAGCCGGGCCAGGCGTGGCGCAGCAGGTCGAGGGCCGCGGCCCGGTGGCGCATACAGGTGGTCGGCCCGTCCGAGGCGAAGGCGAGCAGCACCCGGCGGTACGGGTCGACCAGGACCGCCCCCTCGCAGCGGGTGTCGTCGCGCCAGCCGTGGCGCGCCCGGTCGTGGGCGCGCAGGAACGGCAGCACGACCTCGGGGCCGGCCAGGAGGTCGAGATCGAGCCCGACCGCCCCGAAACGGGACTCGTACAGCTCGTACCGCTCGTGGTCGCCGTCCTCGGGAACGACGGCGAAGGTTGCCCAGTCGGCCATGGCGAGAGGATCTCAACCCGGTGCGGCTCCCCACCAGTGGATTCCGGGCGGTGCGCGGAGTGATCCACACCACGGCCGCGCCGCCGCGCCGGCCGTAGGGTGCGATCTTGTGAACAGACACATCGAGTTCGAGCGGCTGCACAACTTCCGTGACCTGGGCGGCTATCGCACCGAGGACGGCCTGACGGTGCGTTGGGGGCGGCTGTACCGCTCCGACTCGCTGGGCAAGCTCCAGGGCGAGGACTGGGACCGGTTTCTGAGCCTGGGCGTCCGTACCGTCATCGACCTGCGCTACCCGTGGGAGATCGAGGGCAAGGGCCGCGTCCCCGAGCACGCCTCGCTGGCGTACCACAACCTCAGCATCGAGCACCGCCCGTACGACCAGGCGAGCCTCGGCGCGGACGTGGAGACCGGCCGGTTCCTCGCCGACCGCTTCCTTGAAGTCGCCCACGACGGGGTCGAGGAGCTGCGCGAGGCGCTGCGGACGATAGCCGCGCCCGACGGCGCCCCGCTCGTCTTCCACTGCGCCTCAGGCAAGGACCGCACCGGTCTGCTGGCCGCGCTCGTGCTGGCCCTGCTCGGCGTACCCGAGGACGTCATCGTCGAGGACTTCACCCTCACCGAGCTCGCCACGGACCGCCTCATAGCCGACTGGCGGGCCGCCAACCCCGGCCGCGAGATCACCTGGCCGGGCTACGGCCGCGCCCCCGCCGACATCATGCGGCTGTTCCTCGCCGATCTGAGTGCGCGGCACGGGTCGGTGCGCGGTTACGCGGCCGAACTGCTCTGCGCCGACGAGGAGTTGGTGGCAGCCCTGCGCGCCGGGCTGCTGGAACCGGCGGTCGAGCCCGCCCCCGCCGCGTAACCGAGGCACGGGTCCGAGGCCACTCGGGGCACTTCTGCCCGCAACGCACCACGCCTATGGTGGGTCGTCACTTGTGTCCGGCCAGAGGGGAACTGATGGTGCGTAGGACCTGGATCATCCGGCACACCGCCGCGTTCGCGGCCGCCCTGCTGTTCGGCGCGGGCTTCGCCCCGGCCGCCGCCGCTGCCGAGGGCGGCCCGGCCGGGCCGAACCCGGCCGCCGCCGCACTCGACGCCTACTGGAGCCCCGCCCGGATGGCGGCCGCGCTTCCGGGCGACACGGCCAAGGGTGCCGTGGCAGGGCCGTCGGCGCGGGCGGCGTCGCCCACGGAGGACGGGCCCCGGCCCGGCGAGTACATCCCGCCCAGCAGGAGCTTCGACGGCATCCCGCAGGCGGGCACCTTCTTCTGGACCGACGCCAATGGCACCGGGCGCACCTGCAGCGGCTCGGTGGTGCGCAGCCCGGGCCACGACCTGGTGCTGAGCGCGGGACACTGTCTGAAGGGCTACTCCGGCCCTTCGCCCCGGCGCCATCTCGCCTTCGTGCCCCAGTACCACGACGGGCTCAAGCCGTTCGGCGTCTTCCCCGTGGCGGCCGACGGCGTCTACGTCCCGCAGGAGTACTACGACCTGGGCGAGCACGCCGGGGCCGCGTACGACTTCGGCTTCGCGGTCACCGGACCCAACCAGGACGGCGCCCGCCTCCAGGACGCGGTGGGCGGCGTCCACCTGCTCACCGGCACGGGCTACTACCACCTCCCGGTGCGGATGATCGGCTATCCGGGCAACGCGCGGAAGCCGCTGGAGTGCTGGAGCCGGACCACCAGGTGGGCCAGCGACGACCCGGCCGACCCGGGTACCTTCCCGCGCATCGCCTGCGACGCCTTCGTGGGCGGGACCAGCGGCGGCCCGATGCTGGTGCCGTGGCCGGAAGGCTGGGCGGTGGTCGGGGTCATCGGCGGCTACCACACGGGCGGCAACACCCCCCAGGTCTCCTACAGCGCCTACTTCGGCGCCGCCACCCGGGCCCTCTACCGCGCCGCGGTCAGCGGTGCTCCACCGGCGGGTCCGGCGTCCTGATTCCTGTCGGACACCTGACGGGTCAGCGCCCCAGGGCCGTCAGGCCCTTGCGGAGGTCTTCCCCGTTCATGACCGGCGTGTAGGAAACCTTGGCGCCGAGTTCCAGGAAGAACGGTTCGGAGAACTTCGGCATATGCGACGAGTCCGTCATGTCGAACACGATGAACGCCGTACGAACGCCGTTCTGGGCGGTGAAGTAGGCGGCTTCGGGGTGGAGCGCCTCCAGGGCGGATTCCACGGTCTTCTGGAGCGTGCCGTTCCTGATGGCGTCGTTGGCCTTGTCCGTGTCCATTTCCACCTTCATCAGTGTGCGCACGAAGCTCACCCCTTCCCGACCGGGTGGGTGCTCGCTTTTCGCGCACCGGTCACTCCCGGCCGCATGCACCTCCAGCGTCCCGCTTTCTGCCCCGCACCACAACGTGAGAGGTCCCGCACGACGGGCCGCGAGGCGCATTCGGACGTGCGCGTTCCGGGCCGCGCCGGGCGTCGTACAAAATGGGGCCGAGTTCCTGTTATCCCCGTGTCCGCCAGGGGTCTCCGAACGACGGGAGCGTACGAACGACGCCAGCGTGTGAGGGAGCAGATGCACAGGGACAGCACGTCCATACCGGAGCTGGTGGGCGCCGCGCGGACCGGCGACGCGCAGGCCCAGGAGCGACTGGTCTCCGACTACCTCCCGCTCGTCTACAACGTCGTCGGCCGGGCCATGGACGGGCACGCCGACGTCGACGACGTCGTGCAGGAGACCATGTTCCACGCCCTGGAGGGGCTCGACGGGCTGCGCGAGCCGTCCCGCTTCCGGTCCTGGCTGATCGCCATCGCGATGAACCAGATACGCCACCGCTGGCGGGCCCAGCAGTACACGACCCCGGCCGGCCCCGAGCAGCTGGCCGAGGCGGCCGACCCGGAACCGGACTTCGTGGACCTCACCATCCTGCGCCTCGGCCTGTCCGGGCAGCGCCGCGAAGTGGCCGAGGCGACCCGCTGGCTCGACGAGAGCGACCGCGAACTGCTCGCCCTGTGGTGGCAGGAGGCGGCGGGCGAGCTGACCCGCGCCGAACTCGCCGAGGCGATGGCCCTCACCCCGCAGCACACCGCCGTGCGCGTCCAGCGCATGAAGGCCCAGCTGGAGGTGGGCCGGATCGTGGTCCGGGCGCTCGCCGCCCGGCCGCTCTGCGACGAGCTGGCCCGGACCGTCGCCGGGTGGGACGGCCGTCCCGCTCCGGTGTGGCGCAAGCGGATCGCCCGCCACACCCGCGACTGCCGCGCCTGCTCGGGGCGGGGCTCGGGCCTGGTGCCCGCCGAGGGTCTGCTCGCCGGTCTCGCCCTGCTGGTGCCGTTGTACGGGGCCGCCCACTTCGTCCCCGGCGCCCGCCTCGCCCCGGTCGCCTCCACGGCGCCGGTGCCGGGGAGCGCCGGGCCGGGCCCGGTCACCCCGGCGAAGCCGCGCGCGTACGCCGTCGGGGGCGCCCTCGCCGTCGCCGTCGTCCTCGGGATCCTGGCGGTCCTGCTGTGGCCCGATCCGCGCCCGGAGGCCAGTCCCGCCCCGCCCGCGGTGCCGCAGGCGACCGCGAGCGTCGCCCCGCCGTCCCCCTCCGCCACCCCCGTACCGCAGCCGACGAGGACGAGCCCGTCGCCCAGGGCGACCCCGAAGCCCGCCCGGCCCACGCCGGTCGCCGCCACCCCCGAGCAGCGGCTGCTGCGGCTGGTCAACAGCCGCCGTGGCGCGGCCGGTTGCGCACCGCTGCGCATGGACCCCCGGCTGACCACGGCGGCGGTCCGGCACGCCCGGGACATGGTGGCCCGAAACTACTACGACCACGCGAGCCCCGAGGGGCAGCACGCCGACGCCCGGATGCGGGCCACCGGGTACCCCGTCGGGGCCTGGGCGGAGAACCTGGACCGGGGGACGGCGGATCCCGCCGCGATCGTCGACGACTGGACGGACGGCGCGATCCACCAGCAGAACATGCTCGACTGCGGATACCGCGACACGGGCGTGGCCGCCGTGCCCGGCCCCGACGGCACGGTGTGGGTGCAGGACTTCGCGGGTTCAACGTCCTGAGGCCGGTCAAGTCCCCTGAGACTGCTGGGCCGTCCTGAGCCCACACCGGTGCCGGGCGCGGGTCAGCTGCCGAAGTTCTGCACCCACCACGGGCCGTTGCCGCTCAGGTTCACACCCACGCCGATGTCCTTGAAGCCGCAGTCCAGGAGGTTGGCGCGGTGGCCCGGGCTGTTCATCCAGTCGCGCATCGCGTCGGCCGGGCTCTTCGGGCCCCGGTGGATGTTCTCGCCCCACTTGTGCCAGTCGTATCCGGCGGCGCTCATACGGTCGCCCGCGTTCCGCCCCTCCGGGCTGTTGTGCTCGTAGTAGTTGCGGGCGGCCATGTCGTCGGCGTGCGCCTGGGCGGAGGTGTTGAGCCGGCGGTCGGCCTTGAAGGGCGAGCAACCCGCCTTGGCGCGCTCGGCGTTGGCGAGGTCCACGACCTGCTGGACGTACGCGGCGGCGGTGCCGGTCGGCGCGTT
Organism: Streptomyces sp. NPDC059994; assembly: GCF_042737755.1. NCBI lineage: Bacteria > Bacillati > Actinomycetota > Actinomycetes > Kitasatosporales > Streptomycetaceae > Streptomyces > Streptomyces sp. NPDC059994. The sequence continues at coordinate 25,560 of NZ_JBHWUR010000079.1, read as the reverse complement.
GTTGTCCGAACGCGGCGGTGTGGTCCTGCGGGGTGCCGGGCCGCCGCCCGTGCGGCCGGTGGTCGTCGTGGTGCCCGTGCCCGTGCCGGTGCCCGAGTTCGCGTGGGTGGGGCCGGACGTGGGGGCGCTCCGGGTCGGCCTCGGCTTGGGGGAGGCGGTCTTCGTGGGGGCGCCGGAGCGTATCGGCGAGGGGGAGGCGGACGGGGTGGCGGCGGCCGTGGTGGCGCCCGTGTCGAGGAGGTGCCCGGCGGCCGGGGCCGCCTGGGTCCGTACGGCATCCGCGTGGTCGTCGGAGTGCGGCCACAGAAGCGCTCCGGCGACGGCGGCGACCGCCACGGTCCCGGCCACCGCGGTGCCGACGGCCTGCCGGGACCGCTGCCGGTGCGCACGTCGGCGTCCGGCCCGGCCCTTGCTCGCCGCGGGCCGGACGTGGGGGTGGTCGTCGTGGTGCTGCATGGGGCTCCGCTCTCTGTCCGGTGCTGCCGGGGTGTCCGGCACATGGGAGAGCGGGGGGCGCCGGAGCCATAACACTTTCTCCGGGCGTGACCTGGGCCACAACGACTCGTCAGGCGCGCAGGATCGCGGGCTCCGGCCCGGCGGTGTCGGCGGTCGACGCGTTGAGCAGGCCGATCCCGGCCGCGGTGGGGGTGTGCAGGACGGCGTTGCGGTCCCGGGCCGTGCTGACCAGGCCCGCCGACCGCAGCACCGTGGCGTGTTCGCTCGCGCTCGCCGGTGAGACGCCCGCGCGGGAGGCGAGCTGACTGGTGGTCAGGCCGGGGCGCTCCGCGATCGCGCAGAGCACGGTGGCGCGGGTACGGCCGAGAAGTGCCGCGAGGGAGCGCGGCGCGGCGGTCAGGGCGCTCGCGGTGACGGTCGCGGGCAGCGGGAACCACGGCGTCCGGTCGTGGCCGATGGGGAAGCTGATCCAGGGCTGCGGCCCGGTGTCGTCGAAGAGCGGATACGCCGAACCGAAGAGCGTCGGGATGAGCAGCAGGCCCCGCCCTTCGAGACGCAGGTCGCCCTCGTGGCCGGAGGCCATGGTCAGTTCGAGCACCGGCGGATTCCAGCGCACCCGGCGCGGGTTGAGCCCCTGGAGGAGCCGCTCCATCCCGCCCTCGGTGAGATGGCGCATCCGTATCGCCCGGTCGGCGTCCGCGAGTTGCTCGATCCGGGGCCAGTACGGCGCGACGAGTTGCTCGTAGGTGTCCTCGAAGACGTCGACCAGCTCCCGCGCGAAAAGGGGATCCTCGGCGAGGCGGCCCGTCCACGGGGGAATCCGGTGGACCAGGCCCGCCCACTGCTCGACTTGTTCGCGCACCTGCCGCGCCGGGGTGGCGCGCACCCTCTCCCACAACTCCTGCGCGCTGCCCGGATCCACCGGCAGGAGGAACTCCAGCGACCAGCCCTTGACGGGCACCGCCTCGAAGGCGAGCCGGGTCCGTGGCGCCAGCCGGGCGAACGACTCCCGCCGCCACGCGTCGAAGCGCACCCGGTGCGTGGACTCCCGCAACACCCGCAGGGCCACGTCCAGTTCGAGCAACGGGCGCGGGCCCTCCGCCATCCGTGTACGGGCGAGGTCGTCGGCGGTGAAGTGTATGCGCAGCGTCACGTGCCCGAGCATTGCCGTCCGCCGTGTTTCGGACCAGCCCGAAACACGTCACCTCCGCGGCCCGGGGGCTGTCACGGTGGAGGTGCGCAACAACGGGGGAGTGCCGGCTGGTCCGCACCGGAAGCACGGGGGGCGGTGGACCAGCCGGCACTTGCGTGTCCGGGGCCTTGTGACTGCGAAATGTCCTTGTAATACCGAACGGCCCGGATACTTTTATCGCGTACCGGGCGGCCGTCCTCTGTCGGCCACCGTTCCCCGAAAGGATCGAGCCCCATGCGCTACGCAGTCCTCGGCACCGGCGTCGTCGGCCGGACCATCGCCGCCAAGCTCGCCTCCCTCGGCCACGAAGTGGCCATCGGCACCCGTGACCCCAAGACCACGCTCGCCCGCACCGGGCCGGACGGCATGGGCAACCCACCGTTCTCCGTATGGCAGCAGGAGCACCCGAGAGTGCGCCTCGAAGCGTTCGCGGACGCCGGGGCGTTCGGCGACACCGTGCTCAACACCACGGCGGGCCTGGCCAGTCTCGACGCGCTCGGCGCCGTCGGCGCGGAGAACCTCGACGGCAAGGTGCTCATCGACATCGCCAACCCGCTGGACTTCTCGCAGGGCATGCCGCCCTCGCTCGACCCGGTGAACACCGACAGCCTCGGCGAGCGGATCCAGCGGGCGTTCCCCGGGGCACGCGTCGTGAAGACCCTCAACACGATGACCACCAGCGTCATGGTCGAGCCGTCCCGGGTCTCCGGCGAGCACAACGTGTTCCTCTCCGGGGACGACGAGGACGCCAAGAAGGCCGTCGCCGCCCTGCTGATCTCCTTCGGCTGGCCCCAGCCGAGCATCATCGACCTGGGCGACATCACCACGGCGCGCGGGGCTGAAATGATGTTGCCGGTCTGGCTGCGGCTGATGGCGGCGCTGGGCCGCACCGACTTCAACTTCCACATCCAGGGCGCCTGACCTCGGGCCGGCGTCCCCACGAGGCGGCCATGCACGACGACAAGACGACCAGGGGCGCCGGACGGCCCCGGTCCGCGGAGAAGAACGACGCGATCCTGCGGGCCGCCGTCGACCTGCTGGCGCGCCAGGGTTACGTACGGATGACCCTGGACCAGGTCGCCGCCGCGGCGGGCGTCAGCAAGTCCACCATCCATCTGCGGTGGAAGACCAAGGCCGGCCTGCTCACCGCGGCGCTCGCCGCCGTACGGACGGCCGACGCCCCGCCCCCCTCCGGTGACGTCCGCGCCGACCTCGTCGCCATCCTGCGGGACTTCGCCGCCACCATCGCGCAGGTGAACGGGATGGCGCTGATAGGCACCTGCCTCGCGGAGGAGGACCACACCCCGGAACTCCTCGCCCTGCTGCGCGCCCGCTCGGTCCTGCCCCGCCGGGCCCTGCTCCGGGAGGTCCTGGAACGGGCGCGCGAGGAGGGCGGCATCCGCCCGGACGCGGATCTGGAGGCGGCCGTCTCGGCGCTCATCGGGCCGTTCTACGCCGACTACCTGGCGGGCCGCGGCGACCACCCGGAGTGGGCCGAGCAGGCCGTCGACCTGACCCTGACGGCCCTGCGCCCGGAGGGAAACGGGAAGTAGTTCCGGGCGAGTTGCCGTCAGCGGACCGCCGGTTCCGAAGATGTACCGGACGGTTGGGCCGAGGGGCGGCCGGGCGGTTCATCCGGTGCCCTGCTCCGCGTGCCGTTGCCCGGCTCGGCGGTGCCCGGAGCCGGAGCCGACGGCCCGCCCGTCCGCCCCTTCTCCGCCGGCTTCGCTGTCGGCGGCCGGGAGGGCTCCGGCCGGGGCGAGTCGACCCCGGACGGTCGGGGCGCGGGCGGCGGGGAGACAGGGCCCGGGGTGGACGCGGGCAGCGGGCGGCTCGGCGCACCGCCGGGGACGATCGCCACGTAACCGATCGCCACGGCCGCCACGGTGGCCAGCGCGGCCAGCGGCAGGGCGAGACGGCGCATCGGCAGGGCGTGAAGCCGCGGCCCCGGCAGCCGGGTCCGGCGCAGATGCGGGCCCGGCGGGTCGGCCGGACGCAGATCGCGGACCGTCACGGTCTGCGCGCGGGCCGCCAAAGCGCGCCGCAGCCGCGCCTCGACGGGGCGCTCGGGGGTCTCCTGGCCGCTCATGTCCACTCCTCTCACGACCGCTCCTTCAGGATCTTCTCCAGTGCGTCCAGGCCACGGCTCGCCAGTGACTTCACCGAGCCCCGGCTGATCCGGAGCGTCTGCGCGATCTCGGCCTCGGTGAGCTCGCCCCAGTACCGCAGCACCAGCACCTCACGGCGCCGCGCGCTCAACTGCCCCAGCGCGGCCAGGACTTCCCGGTGCTCCTCGCCGAGGACGACCCGCTCCTCGGCGGAGGGCGCGTCGGCCTCGTGGGGAGGGGTGTACGCGCGCGCCGTGCGCCGTCTGCGCAGCACCGAGCGGGAGGCGTTGACCACGGCCGTACGGAGATAGGCGAGCGCGTTGTCGACCTCGGCGATGTGCTCGCCGTGGCGCCGGTACAGCGCGGTGAACGCGTCCTGCACCACGTCCTCGGCCGTGGCCCGGTCGTCCACGAGCATCACCGCGAGGTGCACCATGCGCAGCCGGTGCGCGTGGTAGAGCTCGCTGACGGTCGGCCGCGAGGTGTCAGGGCCGTACCCGCCGAAGGCGGTGGGGCGCGCCGGGCCGGTGGCCAGCCGGTCCCGGCGCAGCAGCCAGTGCAGAAAGGCGCGCGGGCCGAAGCGCCCTGGCGGCGCCGGGTACCGGACGGCGGTGTACTCCATCACTTCCTCGGGTGGAACGGCGCGGCCCCGCGCGGCGGGGCCGTCCTGCGCCTCAGTGGTTCTGTCGCCGCCGGACGGCGTAGACGGTCCCGGCGCCCGCGGCGATCAGCGCACCCGCCCCGGCACCCAGCACCGTGTTGGTCTTGGACGAGCCAGTATGGGCCAGTTCGTCCTGACGTGTCGAAGGGGAGGGCACGGCGCTGGGCACGGCATCCGCCGGAGCCTTCGCCGGAGCCTTCGTCGGGGGCGCGCTCGGGGCGGGCTCGGAACGGCTGCCCGGTGCGCTCGGCATGGCGGAGGGCTGCTGGTCCGGGGAGGCGGGGGTCTTGCCGGGCGCGGGCCGCCTGGGCTCGGCGGAGGGCGGCGCGCTCGGCCCGGCGGACGGGGGGACGGCCCCGCCGGCGGCCAGGTGCCGCGGCTGCGTCCCGCCGTCGGCGTGGGCCGTCCCGGCCAGAGCGGGGACGGCGAGCGCGGCCAGCAGTCCGGTGGCGGCGGCCCCTCGGGCGAAGGCGCGGCGGTGGTGCTTCGTGGTGTTCACGTAGGACGTCTCCAGGTCGGCTGAACGGCGCCGGACGACGCCCTTCACCCCTGACGACGTGCGGCGGAGGCCGGGGTTGCCGGTGACCCGAAGAAAGTTTCCGTACGCCCGAGGCGGGGGCGCGGACGCTGCGGCCGGGCACGTCACCGCGCCCAGGGCCGCGAGGAGGGGGCCGTCCCGCACGCCTCACCGCCCCGCCAGCAGGCTCCCCACCGCCGCCACCCCCGCGCGGATCGCCCGCCCGCCCACGTTGCCGAACCCCAGCACCAGCCGGGGCGGGGCCGTCGCGCCCGTCGAGCGGCACGGGCTCATGCCGTACAGGCCGACGGACCGCGCCCGCGCGGCGGCGATCACGGCACCCTCGTCGGCCGCACCGTCGAGGTGCGCGACCGCGTGGAAGCCCGCCGCGAGGCCGCTCACCTCGACGCCGGGCGCATGCTCGGCGAGCGCTTCGAGCAGGGCGGCGCGCCGCGCCGCGTACATGGTGCGCATCCGGCGCAGATGCCGGTCGAAGCGGCCGGACTCGATCAGCCGCGCCAGGGCGAGCTGGTCCAGGGTGGGGGAGCCGCGATCGCTCAGCCGCTTGTGCTCGACGACGTCCTCGGCGAGCGCGGGCGGGCAGAGCAGCCAGCCGATGCGCAGTGCGGGCGCCAGGGACTTGCTGACCGTGCCGATGGAGACCACACGGTCCGCGGCGAGCCCCTGCACCGCCCCCACCGGCTCCCGGTCGTAGCGGAACTCCGCGTCGTAGTCGTCCTCGACGACGTACGCGTCCCGCCGCACCGCCCATTCGATGAGCTCGCGCCGCCGCCCGGGGGAGAGCACCACCCCGGTCGGCCACTGGTGGGCGGGGGTCAGCACGACCGCGCGGGCGTCCGTCGCGGCCAGTGCCCGCACGTCGACGCCGTGCGCGTCGACCGGCACCGGGACCGCCGAGAGCCCGGCCGAGGCCGCCGCCGCGGACACCGTGGCGGGCGAGCCGGGGTCCTCGTACGCCACGGTGCGCACACCCGCGCTGGCGAGGGCCCGCAGCGCGAGGCCCAGGCCCTGCGCGTAGCCCGAGCAGACGACCATGCGCTCCGGGTCGGCCGCCGCCGCCCGCACCCGGCGTGCGTATCCGGCCAGCACCTCGCGCAGGACGGGACTGCCGCGCGGGTCCCCGTAGTCGAGCGCCGCCGTCGGCATGGCACGCCCCGCTTCACGCAGCGCCCACAGCCAGTCGTCGAGGGGGAAGGCGCCCAGGTCGGGAACGCCCCAGCGGAAGTCGGCCAGCAGCCCGGGACCGGTCCCGGGCGGCGGCACGGGCGCCGGCGGTATGTGCGCACCGGCCGCGACCCGGGTCGCGGCACCGACCCGGGTCACGAGGTATCCCTCGGCCTGGAGCTGGGCGTAGCACTCCTGCACCAGGCCCCGCGACACCCCGAGGCCGAGCGCGAGTTCACGCGAGGACGGCAGCCGCTCGCCGACCTGGAGCCTCCCCGAGCGGATCGCCTCGCGCACCTGCCGCTCCAGCTGCGCACGCAGCTGCTCGCCGCTCTCGCGGTCGAGCGCGAGCAGCAGGCCGGGAGTGCGACCGGACCACTGGACAGCCATGGAATTGGAGCTTACCGGTGGTCCGGCCGGTCCCTAGCGTCGGCCGTATGACGACCTCCCTGCCCTCCCGCACCCCGGCTGCCCCCGCTCGACCGCCGCTCCTGACACGGGCGTTGATGCTTCGCTTCGTCAGCATGGTCGGCGCCTCGGCCAGCTTCTTCCTGCTGCTGTCCGCCGTACCGCTGTACGCGCGCGAGTCCGGCGCGGGCGGCGACACGGCGGGCCTCGCCACCGGCGCGCTGATGCTGGCCACGGTCCTCGGCGAGCTGGGCGCGCCCCGGCTCATCGCCCGCCACGGCTATCGGCCGGCGCTGGCGACGGGGCTGTTCCTGCTGGGTGCGCCCGCCCTGGCGCTGACCGTCTCCGGGACCATGGCGTGGATCGTGGCGGTGTGCTTCCTGCGCGGCCTGGGCTTCGCGCTCACTCTGGTCGCGGGTGGCGCGCTGACCGCGACGCTGATCCCGGCCGAGCGCCGGGGCGAGGGGCTCGCCCTGGTCGGCGTGGTGGGCGGGGTGCCGAATCTTGTGGCGCTGCCGCTGGGCGTCTGGCTCGGCGCACATGTCGGATACGGGACGGTCTCGGTCGCCGCGGCGGCCGTCGCGCTGGTGGCGATCGCCTCCGTGCCGGGGCTGCCCGACCGGGAGTTGATGCACGGTGAGTCGGTGGGCGTGCTCGCGGGGCTGCGCACCGGCGCCCTGGTGCGGCCCGGGGTGACCTTCGCCGCCACCGCCGTGGCGGCGGGCATCGTCGTCACCTTCGTCCCGCTCGCCGTTCCGTCGTCCATGAGCGCGGTGGCCACGGCGGCCCTGTTCGTACAGCCCGCCGTCTCGACGGCGGGCCGCTGGTGGGCGGGCCGCCTCGGCGACCGGCACGGCGCCGCCCGCCTTGTCCTGCCCGGTCTGCTCCTGTCGGCCGCCGGGGTGCTCCTGACCGCGCTGATCCGCACGCCCGTCGCCGTGGTGGGCGGGGTGGCCCTGTTCGGCGCGGGCTTCGGCATCGCCCAGAACGCGACCCTGACGCTGATGTACGCACGTGTCTCCACGGCGAGTTACGGCACGGTCAGCGCGCTGTGGAACCTGGCGTACGACGGCGGGATGGGCGTCGGCGCGGTGGGGTTCGGGGTACTCGCGGACCGTACCGGCTACTCCTCGGCGTTCGTGCTCACCGGCGTGCTGATGCTGGTCGCGGCCGTCCCGGCGGTGCGCGACCGCCGTACCGGCCCTGCTACGCGGCGCCCGTGAGGCTGTCCACGACCGTGCCCGCGAACTCCTGGGCGAGCGGGCCGAGCGCGTCCCACTGGCGCACCGCCCAGCCCGCCGCCAGCGGCGGCAGCATCGGCAGGGGTACGAAGCGCAGGGCGCCCTGGCCGGAAGTGGTCCATCCGGGCAGCGCCGGCACCACGGCGTGGCCGAGCCCGAGTTCGGCCAGCAGGATGGCGGTGTCCCAGTCCGCGACGCTGGTCGTCGACGCCAACCGGATGTCCTGCGAGGCGAGTTGGTCCTCCAGGTGGCGGCGGGACGTCGAGTTCGCGGGCAGCTGGATGTGGCGGATCCCGGCCAGGTCCGCCGCCTCGATGCTGCTCCTGCGGGCGAGGGGGTCGTCCGCGTGGACGGCGAGGACCCAGGGCAGTTCGACGGCCGGGCGCTGCTCGATGCCACGCGCGGGGGTGCCGATGGTGATCCAGGCGAGGTCGGACTCACCCGCGGCGAGGGCGCTGAAGCAGCCCCGGCTGGAGTTCTCGGTACGGAACTCCAGCTTGACGTGGGGATGCGCACGGCGGAACCGCACGACCCCGTCGGACATGAAGTGGCGCACGGTGGTTGCTCCGGTGGTGATCCGGACGGTGCCGCCGTCGCCCTCCCTCAGCTCACGGAGCTGACGCAGCGCCAGCTCCAACTGGCCGATGCCCTGGGCGGCGGCCTGTTGCAGGATGCGCCCGGCCTGGGTGGGGGCGACGCCCCGGGGGCGGCGCTCCAGGAGGGGCAGGCCGAGCTCGGCCTCCAGCCGCTTGACGTGCTGGCTGACCGCCGACTGCGTACGGGACAGATCGCGCGCCACGGCGCTCAGACTGCCGCTCCCGCAGGCGGCGACGAAAACGCGGAGGTCGTCGAGAGTCATGAACTCCAAGCTATTGCTTGGATCTTTGAAAGAAAACCAGAGGATTGACTTGGGTAGCGGTCGCCCACAAGGATTTGAGCGCGGGGCGGCAACCCGTCCGTGGGCGCCGTCGGGGATCCGGACCTGGACGGCACGGCCCACGGAGGGTGCCGACCCCCCTCTGAACCATCTGGCTGAACCAGCTGAACCGACGTCCCGCCAGATCACGTCGGACCAGGCCTGTTTCGCGCCCGGGAAACCTCTGACATGTTCAGCGCAGGTGGCGCGCTACGATGCACGCCACGGGGGCCCGGCCAGGCCCGATATACGCGGGAGAACACGTGAAGTTCGGGCTGCTCGGTCCGCTGTCCGTCCATGACGATCAAGGGGTCGAGCGGACACCCGCGTCGCCCAAGGGCCGGGCGCTGCTGACCGCACTGCTGCTCACGCCCGGCCGTGCGGTACCGCTGGCCCGGCTGGAGACGGCGCTGTGGGGCGAGCGCCCACCGGCCACCGCCCGCGCCTCGCTCCACAACCACCTGCTGCGGCTGCGCCGTTCGCTGGGCGAGGAGACCCGGATCAGGGCGGTGCCCGGAGGCATGCTCCTGGACGTCGAGGAGGGCGAGCTGGACACCCGCGTCTTCGGTGAGCGCCTCGACGCGGCACGGGCCGCGCGCCTGGCGGAGGACTGGGACACCGTCGTACGGGAAGCGGACACCGCGCTGGCGCTGTGGCGCGGCACCCCGCTCGACGAGTTCCCGGCGCTCGCCGAAGACGAGCGCGCCCGGCTCGGGCAGTGGCAGGAGGCCCGGATGCAGGCGCTGGAATGGCGCTGCGACGCGGAGCTGCGGTGCGGCCGGCACGACGGACTGCTGCCCCAGCTGTCCCGTCTGGTCGTCGAGTTCCCGCTGCGCGAGGCCTTCCACGTACAGGTCATGCGGGTGCTGCACCGCGGCGGACGGCGGGCCGAGGCGCTCGCCGCCTACCACCGGCTGCGCCGCACACTCATCGACGAACTGGGCGTCGAGCCGGGCCCCGACGCGGCCACCGCGTACCTGGACATCCTGACCGACGACGCCCCGCCGCCCGCGCGGGCCCCGGACGCCGACGCCACCGTACCGACGTCCCTGCCCCGCGACGTCGCCGCCTTCACCGGCCGCGAGCGCGAGGTCGAGGCCCTGGTCTCGGCGGTACGCGACGGATCCGCCGGAGCCTCCGGCGTGGTCGGCATCCATGCCGTCGACGGCATGCCGGGAGTGGGCAAGACCGCGTTCGCCGTCCACGTCGCCCACCGCCTCGCGGCCGACTTCCCCGACGGCAGTCTGTTCCTCTCCCTGCACGCGCACACGCACGGAACGCCGCCCGTCGACCTCGGCACCGCGCTGACCAGCCTGTTGCTCGCCCTGGGGACCGACCCTCAGCGCATCCCGGCCGACCTCTCCGCGCGCGCCGGGATGTGGCGAGGCAAACTCGCGGGCGGGCGCTACCTCGTCCTCCTCGACGACGCCCGCGGCAGCGAACAGGTGGAGCCGCTGCTGCCCGGGACGCCGGGGTCGCTGGTCCTGATCACCAGCCGCCGACGGCTGGTCGCGCTCGCGGACGCGGTGCCGGTCACGCTGGACGTGCTGACCGAGGACCGGGCGGTACGGCTCCTCGTGGCCAAGGCCGGGCGCGCGGACCTGACGGCCCAGCACCCCGGCTGCGCCGGACTCGCCCGGCTCTGCGGACACCTGCCGCTGGCCCTGCACCTCACCGCCGCGCGGCTGCGCCACCACCGCGCGTGGAGCACCGAGGACGTGATCGCCGACCTGGCCGCCGCGAGCGGCCGCCTGGCGGCGCTCAGCTCCGAGAACGTCTCCGTACGGGCCGCCTTCGAGCTCTCCTACCGCGACCTCTCCCCGGACCAGCAACTGCTCTTCCGCCGCCTGGGGCGGCAGCCGGGTCTCGACTTCGACGCGTACGCCGTCGCCGCGCTCCACGGCACGGACCTGCCGACGGCCCGCCGCCTCCTGGAGGAGCTGGAGGACCACCATCTCGTCGAGGAACCCTCGCGCGGCCGCTATCGGATGCACGACCTGGTGCGCGACTACGCGCGCGCCCTCACCGACGCCGAGCACGACGCCGGAGACTGCGCCGACGCGGCGCAGGCCGTGGAGCGCCAGCTCGGCTACTACCTGCACGCGGCCCTCGGAGCCAGTCGCTCCTTCGCCCGCTACGACACCCCGGCCCGCACTCCCCGCACCCCTGCCCCGCCGGCTCTGCCGCCGGTCGCGGAGGAGGGGCGGGCGCTCGCCTGGATGCGGGCCGAACACGCCAACCTGAGCGCGGCGGTCGCCCACGCGGCCCGCCACGGCCACGGCGAGCACGCGGTACAACTACCCGCCGTCATGGCGGAGTTCATGCGCACCCAGGGCTACTGGGGCGACGCCCTCGCGCTGCACCGGACGGCGCTCGGCGCGGCGCTCCTGACCGAGGACCCGCTCGGTCGCGCCGTCGCGCTGCGCAACACCGCGGTCATCGAGACGCTCCAGGCCGAGTTCGAACCGGCCGAGAGCAACCTGCTGGCCGCCCTCGACATCTTCCGCGGCCTGCGGGACCCGGGCCGCGAGGCCATCGCGCTCCACGACCTCTCCTCCATCCTGCGCCGCACCGGACGCTATGAGGAGGCGCAGAGCTCGCTGCGTCACTCTCTACGCCTGTTCGGGGAGAACCGGGACGCGCGTGGCCAAGCCCAGGTGCTCATCGAGCTCGGCCACGTCGAGCAGCTCACCGGACGCTTCGCGGAGGCGGCCGACAGCATGGGACGCGCGCTGGAACTGCACCGCGCCCTGGACAACCGCCTCGGCCAGGCCAACGCGCTCACCGCGCTCGGTGACGTACGCAAGTCGACCGGCGCGTACGCGGAATCCGTCTCCTGCCACCGCCGGGCCCTGGCGCTCTTCCGCGATCTGGGCAACGAGCTGGGCGAGGCGAACGTGCTGAGCGACCTCGGAGACGTACTGCGCCTGACCGGGGCGTACGAAGAGGCGCTGGAGAGCGTCGGGCAGGCGTCGCGCCTCTACCGGTCACTCGGCGCCCGCCTGGGCGCGGCCAACGCGCTCGCGCACCTTGGCAGGATCAAGCAGCGCACCGGCCGGCTGACGGAGGCGGAGAAGGACCTCCAGGAGGCGCTCGACGCCGTCCGCTCCCTCAACAGCCGTATGGGGCAGGCCTATGTGCTGATGTATCTGGCCGAGGTCCGGGTCCTGAGCGGCTGCCACGCGTACGCCCTGGAGAACGCCATCGCGAGCGTGGCGCTGTGCCGGGAGATCGGGGACCTCGGAGGCGAGGCCGAGGCGCTCAACACCCTCGGCACGGTCCAGCGGGCGGACGCGGCTCCGGCCGACGCCCTCGGCTCCCACCGGCGGGCCCTCGAACTGGCCCGTGAGGTCCGGTCGCCGTACGAGGAGGCCCGCGCCCTCGAAGGCCTCGGCGAGAGCCTGGACGAACTGGACCGGCCGGACGAGGCCGTCGAGCATCTGACCCACGCGCTTGACCTCACCCGCGCACTCCAGGTCCCGGACGCCCAGCGCATCGAGGCCCGTATCGCGCGGGGGCGGCGGCCGCTCCAGTAGCGGTCGTGCTGTCGGCGGGCGGGCCGGGGTTCGCTCCGCCCGTCCAGTCGGGGCGACGGCGTCAACCGGCGCGGCTTGAGAACCAGCGCGGGGGCGGCCGCTGACGATCTCCTCCTGAATGTGCCGCCAGCGGCGATCCGGCCACCGAGTGCGGTGATCTCGGCGGTGATCTTCTGGGTCCGTTCCCTTTCGTGTCGGTCCGCTCCCCGTCAAGCGTTGATCACGATTCGGCAAATTTGGAACCCTTGCATCTGCTTTGTCCATCCCCGGAGGCGGAACACGACCGTCGTGCCCGAGGGGCCGAAGCATGCCGGAGCCATTGATGTCGCACACGTCCACCAAGACCAGGAACGGGGCCGAGACCTATGAGTCCCGTGGCCACCGCCGCGCTTCCAAGGCCCGGCGATGGCTTGTCGCCGTGGTCTGCGTGGGGCTGCTCGGGGCGATCGCCTGGCCGGTCATGAGCTACTTCGAGATACCGCCCTTCACGGACAAGGGCGACCCCATCTCGTACGGCAAGATCGACAACAAGGGCGACGGCACCCCGCGGAAGCCGGTGGACTCCAAGACCCTGATGCCGACCGGACCGGCCGCCGACTTCAAGATCGCCAGCACGCTGGGCAACGGGACGCACGTCGGCGTCGTGAAGATCACCGGAAAGAAGTCCGGCTTCACGGGCAAGGTGTGGGTCTGGGCGCCGAAGGAGTACGACGACCCGAAGTACGACAAGAGCGGCTTCCCCGTCCTGATCGCACTCCCGGGCGGCCCCGGCTTCCCCAGCAACTACTGGATGGACAACAACCTCAAGCTGGAGTCGTCCATCTCCAAGTGGGCCGAGGAGGGCAAGGGCAAACCGTTTCTGCTGGCCATGCCGGTGCTGAACCCCAAGCCCGACGACGGCGGGCTCTACTGGGACGGCAGCGACATCCCCGGCCAGCCCAAGATGGGCACCTGGCTGACCGAGGACGTGCCCGACCTCATGCGGCAGAACTTCCGCACGATCAAGTCGCGCGACGGCTGGGCCTTCATGGGCTCCTCCTCCGGCGGCTTCGCCGGCCTCAAGGCCGTGCTGAAGCACCCCGACAAGTTCAAGGCCGTCATCGCCTCCGGCCCCGACATCGTCCCCGACTCGCGCTTGTGGAACGGCCACCCCGAAGAGAAGGCCGAGAACAACCCCGAGGTGCTCTCCAAGCGGCTGATCGCCGCCAAGGGGCCGGACGTGTACCTCGCCTTCCAGTACGGGACGAAGGAGTCGTCCGTCATCCCCAAGGTGAACAAGTACATCGCCACCTACGGGAACAAGGGCCCGATCCACACCCACCTCGAAGTCATCCAGGGCGGGCGACACAACGCTGTGACGTATGTGAAGGGGATGGAAGCGAGCAGCATGCAGTGGATCAGCGAACAGATCGAGGGACCCACGCCATCGCCCTGAGGCGGGAGGGGCGGCCCACCGGCCTCACGCCAGGATCTTGGCCTTGGCGCGCTCGTACTCCTCCGGAGTGATGTCGCCCTTGTCCTTGAGCGCGGAGAGCTTGCTCAGCTCCTCCACCGAACCGCCCCCGCCGGTTCCGGCCGCGTTGCGGACGTACTGCTGGAACGCGTCCTCCTGCTGCTTGAGCTGCTTCACGTCGCGCTGTCCCATGCCCTGTCCACGGGCGATGAGATAGACGAAGACACCGAGGTAGGGCAGGACGAGCACGAAGAACAGCCATCCCGCCTTGGCCCAGCCGCCGAGGCTGTGGTCGCGGAAGATGTCGGTGACCACCTTGAAGAGCAGGAAGAACCACATCACCCACAGGAACAGCCACAGCATCGTCCAGAAGAGGTTGAGGAGTGGGTAGTCGTCCATGCCTGTCTCCGATCACGGGGGTGATCCCTTCCTACCTTCGGTAGGACGAGGTCGCACTCCGGAGGAGGCCGGCCGGACGGTCCCTCCGCCTCCGGTGGCGGGACCGTCCGTTCCCGTCTCTCCTGAAGCAGAGGGCGGACGGGCGCCGGGCGCGCCGGGCGCCCGACAGCACCACGCGTACACCGGAGCGGCCCATGGAACGCGCAGGCCTGGGCGACCGGCGCCGCCGCCGCCCCCTCATCGGCCATCTGCTGCGCTCGGTGGCCTCGGCGGTTCTGCTGATCGCGCTGTACTACCTGGCCCCGCTGGACCGAGGACTCGGCGTCGGCGCCGCCGTGATGCTCGTGCTGGGGCTGGCGCTCTTCGGCTGTCTCACGGCCTGGCAGATCGCCGCCATCACCCATGCGGAGTATCCGCGGCTGCGGGCGATCGAGGCGCTGGCCACCGCTGTGCCGCTCTTCCTCGTGCTGTTCTCCGCGACGTACTTCCTGCTCGCCGACAACCAGCCGTCGTCGTTCTCGGAGCCGCTGAGCCGGACCGACGCGCTGTACTTCACGGTCACGGTGTTCGCGACCGTCGGCTTCGGCGACATCGCGCCCACCACCGGCACCAGCCGTGTGCTGACCACCGTGCAGATGCTCGCGGATCTGATCGTGGTGGGCGTGATCGCCAAGGTCCTCTTCGGCGCGGTCCGCATCGGGCTGCGCCGCCGGGGCAAGGCCCCCGAGTACCCGGAGGAGGAGCCGTGACCGCCGACGGGACGCAGCCGCAGGAGGCGGACCTGCTGAGGGGCATGCTCCGGGCGCCCGGCTATCTCAAGGCGCTCGTGCTGTGCGCACTCATCGGTATCCCGGTGTCCCTCGCCGCGTTCTGGTTCATGGTCGGGCTGCACGAACTGGAACACGTGCTGTGGGCCGGGCTTCCGCACACCCTGGGCTGGGACCTTCCGCCGTGGTGGTGGCCACTGCCCCTGCTCCTCTTCGCCGGGGCGGCGGTGGGTCTGGTAGCGGGACGGCTGCCGGGCGCGGGCGGTCACATCCCGGCCGCGGGACTGCACGCCGGCGGCGCCTCCTCGGCCGCGCTGCCCGGTGTGCTGCTCGCCGCGGTGGTGTGTCTGCCGTTCGGCGCGGTGCTGGGGCCCGAGGCGCCGCTGATCGCCCTCGGCGGCGGGCTCGCCCTCTGGTTCAGGGACCTCGCCAGGGTTCCCGCGACCCCGCAGAGCACGACGCTCCTGGGGGCGGCCGGAGCCGCCGCGGCCATCGCGGCGATCTTCGGCAACCCGCTGGTCGCCGCGGTCCTCCTGATCGAGGTCGCGGGCGTCGGCGGCCCGCAGCTCTTCGCGGTCATGCTCCCGGCCCTGCTGTCCAGCGGGGTGGGGTCCCTGGTGTTCACCGGCTTCGGGCGCTGGACCGGCCTGGAGACGGGCAGCCTGGCCCTGAAGCTGCCCACGCCCTTCCCCCGGGTGGACGCGGGTGACGTGGTCTGGGCGCTGGTCCTGGGCGTGGCCCTCACGGTCGCCCTGCACCCGGTGTTCGCGGTCGGCCGGTCGGTCGCGGCGTACGTCGCCGGTCGCGCACTGGTCCGTACGATCGGCTGCGCCCTGGGCGCCGCGGCGTGCGCCGCGCTCTATGCGCTGATCACCGGCCGCTCGCCGGCGGACGTCGCCTCGTCCGGGCAGGCCACGCTGGGCGGACTGGCCGCCGACCCGCACGCCTGGGGTGTCGGCGCGCTGCTGGCGGTCCTCCTGTTCAAGAGCGCCGCCTACGCGCTGTGCCTCGGCAGTCTGCGCGGCGGACCGGTGTTCCCGGCGCTCTTCCTGGGAGCCGCGGTGGGGGTGCTGCTCGCGCCCCTGCCGGGTCTGGGAGTCGTACCGGGGATGGCGGCGGGCATGGCTGCCGCCGCGGTCGGTGTCCTGAGGCTGCCCGTGAGCAGTGTGGTCCTCGTGGTCCTCCTGCTGGGCGGCTCCGCCATGATGCCGGTCGTGATCCTGGCGGCCGTGGTCGCCTTCGTCACGGTGGAGCTGCTGCCGGCGCGCTGACGGCCCTGGGCTGGGGCGTGGTCCAGGAGGGCCCGGCCCACGGTCGGCGCAAGCGCCTCCGCCCGCACAGCGACGGGTGGCGGCTGCCCCGCCTCACCCGGTGGCAGCCGGCTGCCGCACCAGGTGGAGAGCCGGGCCGCCTACCGCTCCGGTTGCAGGAGGTATCTCCACCCCCTGTGTGACGCCGTACGCCGGCCCCGCTCCCTATGTCGCCGTACTCCGGCGGCAAGCCGACACCCCGCCGGAGTACGGCGACACGTGTCGCGCCACACGCGGTCGCCCCCATCCACGGGAGGCCCCATGAAACAGGTACGCCCCCTCGTCGTCGCCCTCATCAGCGCGGGAGTACTGGACGGCGGGGGCACGCTCGCCCCGGCCGATGCGGCCACGTCCGCCACCCGGGCGCCGAGCGCCGCCGGATGTGCGCAGACCCGGCCGTTCCTCTCCCGGGGCGACCGGGGCACCCGCGTCCGGTTCCTCCGGCAGAAGCTCACCGACCAGGGCGTCAGCACCCGCGTCGACGGCGTCTTCGGCAGCGGGACGACCAAGTCGGTGAAGAGCTTCCCGTACGTGTGCGGCTACCGCGGCCACGACGTGGACGGGCTGGTCGGGCCCCGCACCTGGGCCGGTCTGCTGGACCGCGCCTGCGGGTGAGGAGCGGCCCAACACGCAGGTCAGCGCGCCCGATCCACCCCAGGGTGTACATCCAAGGGTCCACCGCCCGGCCGCGAAGTTCGGTCGACGGGTTGATGTGGTGATCGCCGGGTTTCCGGCACGCTTAGCACATGCTGAGCAACCGACATCATCTGACGGGGCGCCAAAAGGCGCGAAATATGCGGAGACTGGGCTCTGCTGTGGCCTCGCTGTGCCTCGTCTCCGGCACCGCCGCGCTGTTACCGGCGCCCGCTTCCGCCGCGGCGGAACCGGACGGCAAACGGGTGGGCGACCACGGCTACACCTCGCAGATCCGCCGCACCGAGTACGGCATCCCACACGTCCTGGCCCACGACTACGGCGGCTTGGGGTACGGATACGGGTACGCGTTCGCGCAGGACAACCTGTGTCAACTCGCCGACCAGGTAACGACGTTGCGGGGCGAGCGCTCCAGATACCTCGGCCCGACGGAGACGACCGCCGACGGCACCCCCAACCTGGCGAGCGACACCTACCACCAGGGTCTGCGGCAGGCCGGTACGGTCCGGCGGCTGCTCGACCGCCCGGCGCCGCTCGGCCCGACGCCCGAGCTGCGCCGGATGGTCGAGGGGTACGCCGCCGGGTACAACCGGTATCTGCGTGACACCGGCGCCGCTCACCTGCCGGATCCGACGTGCAAGGGCAAGCCCTGGGTCGGCCCGGTCAGTGCCATGGACATCTGGAACCTCGTCTACGACGTCAACGGCGCCGCCGGGGCGACGGCGCTCAAGCAGGCCATCGCCACCGCGGCCCCGCCGACCGCGGGCAAGGCCACGAAGCCGACGAAGCCGCTACGTGGGGCGACGGCGGCGCGCGGCGCCGGTGCGGGCGGCTCGGCCTCGACCCCGTCGACCCCGTCGAGGCGCACCGGCCCCCGCCGCGACGACCTCGGCAGCAACGGCTGGGCGCTCGGCCGTGACGTGACCCGAGGCCGCGACGGCATGCTGCTGGCCAACCCGCACCTGGCTTGGATCGGCGGGGACCGCTTCTACCAGGTGCAGTTGACGATCCCGGGCGTCATCGACGTCGCGGGCGCGAGCATCTACGGCACCCCGCTCGTCGAGATCGGCCACACCCGCGCCCTCGCCTGGACGCACACCACGAGCTACACCGACCACGCCTCGCTCTACCGCCTCACCCTCACGCCCGGCGACCCGACGAGCTACCTCGTCGACGGCAAGGCGGTGCAGATGACCCGCCGGACCGTACCGGTCACGGTCCGCGGCGCCGACGGCAAGCCCTCCACCGTCACCACCACCCTCTACACCTCCCGGTACGGGCCGGTCCTCGCCGAGGGCTGGACGCGCACCGAGGCGTACGCGCTGAGGGATGCCAACGCCGACAACCTGCGCTCGATGAACGAGTGGCTGGCGATCGGCAGGGCGCAGTCCGTGGCCCAGCTCAAGCAGGCGCACCAGACGTACCAGGGCATCCCCTGGACGTACACGATGGCCACGGACACGACCGGCACCGCGTACTTCAACGACTCCTCCGCCGTGCCGAACGTCACCGACGACCGGCTCAAGCGGTGCGCCCTGCCGGGCGAGGACCACGATGTGGCGGGCGTGCTCGACGGTTCGACCTCGGGCTGCGACTGGGGCAGCGACCCCGACGCGGTCGTGCCGGGCATCTTCGGCCCCGGCCACCAGCCCCGGCTGACCCGGACCGACTACGTGGCCAACTCCAACAACGACTCGACCCTGACCAACCCCTCGGCGCCGCTGACCGGTTACCCGCGGATGTACCGCGCCGGAGTGCCGCTCGGGCCGCGCGCCCAGCTCGGGCTCCAGATGATCGCGGGCCGGCGCGACGGCACCGACGGACTCGGCACGCCGGGGTTCACCCTGTCCACGCTGCGGGCGAGCATGCTCGGTAACCGCAACTACACGGCGGAGCTGGGCCGCGACGACGCGGTCGCGATGTGCCGCGCGCACCCCGTCCTGACCGCCACCGACGGCACCGAGGTGGATGTGCGCGCCGCCTGCGGCGTCCTCGCGGCCTGGGACACCCGCGACGACGCCGACAGCCGCGGCGCCGTGCTGTGGCAGGCGTTCCGCACCCAAGTGGGCGGCCGGCACCCGTGGTGGCGCGTTCCGTACGACCCGGCCCAGCCGCTCACCACCCCGCGCGGGCTCAACGGCGACGATCCGCAGGTGCGGCGCGCGCTGGCCGACGCCGTGCGCGGGCTGGCCGCCGACAAGGTGCCCCTGGACGCGCCGATAGGCAGCGTGCAGCGCTGGGCGGGGATCCCGCTGCCCGGCTGCTCCGGCGGTGAGGGCTGCTTCAACGTCGTGAACGCGTCGCCCACGTCGGGCAGCGGCGGCGCCACCCGCCCGAACTCCCCGGAGGACTACGCGTCGGGCTCCAGTTTCATCATGGCCACGGAGCTGACGTCGCAGGGTCCGCGCACCCGTACGATCCTCACCTACGGGCAGTCCGCCAACCCCGAATCGCCCCACTACACCGACCAGGCCGTCCTCTTCTCGCACAAGCGCTGGGTCACGGAACGGTTCACCGAGGCGGAGACGGAGTCCGATCCCCAGCTCCGGACCACGACCCTGCACGGCTGACCGGGGCGATCCGAACGGGCCGCGCCCTCCCCGCGGTGGAGGAGCCGCCCGCGGAGCTGTGGCGGCGTGCGGTGCAGCGGTGGACCGACCCGTTCGTGACCGAGGCGCCCTCCGGCGCGGGCACCACGCACGGCTGGGCCGAGGCCGTGAGACGCATCGACTACCACTTCGGCTCCGACGAGGTCCGCGCCCGCCTTGACCGCCGCCCGGCGTTCCCCGCGCCGACCGGAGGGTGAGGAGTCGGGCCGAGCGGCGGGCCCGCCGCGTGCTGGGAGGTGGGCGGACGGGCCCCGGCGGCCCGCTCGAAAGGTGATCTGCAATCTCCCTGTCCACAGCCAGACTTGCAGGTGAGGCGGGTCGCACCTACGGTTGGCGAGCCGTGGTGTTCGGGAAGACCGGTGCAAGACCGGAGCGGCCCTCGCCACTGTGATCGGGCCCCATGCCGTTCAGGCCATGAACGGCTTCGGGTAGCCCGTCCCGTTGTGCCACTGGCGGCCGTGAGGCCGCTGGGAAGGCGGGGACGGTGCGATACCCCGGAAGCCAGGAGACCGGCCACGGCATCTCGCGTAATGATCCACGAGGTGCTGGAGCGTGAACGAATGACCCTGCCCACCCTGCCCGCCACTTTCCAGTGGCGGCGTGAGGACACCGTCCGCACCGCCTGGCTGCTGGCGGTGATCGCCGCCCTGCACGTCGTGGCGTTCGGCATACTCTTCCTGCTCGTCGTGCCCGAGCACTACGAGGTCGGCTCGAAGACGTTCGGCCTGGGCCTCGGCGTCACCGCCTACACCCTCGGCATGCGGCACGCCTTCGACGCCGATCACATCGCCGCCATCGACAACACCACCCGCAAGCTGATGGCCGACGGCAAACGGCCGGTGTCGGTCGGCTTCTGGTTCGCGCTCGGGCACTCCAGCGTCGTGGTCGCGATGGCGGCGCTGGTCGCCGGGGGCGCGCAGCTCGCGGGCACCCTGATGAACGATGACTCGCCGACCCACCAGACCCTCGGCGTCGTCGGAACGACCGTCTCCGGATCGTTCCTCTACCTCATCGCCGCGCTCAACCTCCTCGCCCTCGTCGGCATCCTGCGGGTCTTCCGGGCCATGCGTGAGGGAACGTACGACGAGGCCGAGCTGGAACAGCACCTGGACTCACGGGGGTTCATGAACCGCCTCCTGGGCCGCTTCACCAAGTCGATCACCCGGCCCGGCCAGATGTACCCCCTGGGCTTCCTCTTCGGGCTCGGCTTCGACACCGCCACCGAGGTCACCCTGATGGTGATGGCCGGCTCGGGGGCGGCCGCCGGGCTGCCCTGGTACGCCGTGCTGTGCCTGCCGCTGCTCTTCGCGGCGGGGATGAGCCTGTTCGACACCATCGACGGTACGTTCATGAACTTCGCCTACCAGTGGGCCTTCTCCAACCCCGTGCGCAAGGTGTTCTACAACCTCACCATCACCGGGCTCTCCATCGCGGTGGCCTTCCTGATCGGCACGATCGAGCTGGTGGGCGTCCTGCACGAAAAGCTCGATCTGAGCGACGGTGTCACCGGCTGGGTCGCGGACCTCGACCTGGACAACGTGGGCTTCATCATCGTCGGCCTGTTCGTCGCGGTGTGGGCCGCGGCCCTGGCGTACTGGCGGTTCGCCAAGGTCGAGCAGCGGTGGGCGGTGCGCGTCGCCGCAGCCGCCGAGGGGCCCGGCCAGGGCGGGCCGGGCACGGCCCGGGACGAGGCCGCCCCGGCCGCGGACGTCATCTGAAGGCCACGACGTTGTCCGCCGCCCAGGCCGTGAACGTACGCGGTGCCCGGCCCAGGACGCGCTCCACGTCCGGACTCACCCGCCGCTCCTCGGGCGTGGGTTCGCCGAGGATGCCGAGCGTGGCCTCGACCACCGGCTCCGGCATGAAACGCATCAGCAGCTCCCGCGCCTCGGCCCGGCTCTGCTCGACGAACCGCACCGACGCCCCCAGCGCGTCACCGATCGCCCGGGCCTGCTCGCGCGGCGAGACCGGGGCCGGTCCGGTGAGTTCGTACGTCCGGCCCGCGTGGCTCCCGTCGCGCAGGGCCACGGCGGCGACCGCGGCGATGTCGGCCGGATCGATGACGGGCAGGCCGACGTCGCCGAAGGGTGCCGTGACCGTCCGCTCGGAGCGGACCGAGGGCGACCACATGTAGGCGTTGGAGGCGAACCCGCTGGGCCGCAGGACCGTCCACTGGAGGCCCGACTCCCGTACGGCGTCCTCGAAGGCGCGCAGCCGGGCATGCGCGGGGGAGTGCGGCCGGGTGGCAGTGGCCTGCGACGACTGGAGGACGACCCGCCGGACCCCGGCGGCCCGCGCCGTGTCGAGGATGGCGTACGGGTCGAGGCCTTCGCCGTCACCGGGGACGAGGAGGTACAGCGCGTCGGCCCCGTCGAGGCCCCGCTTGAGGCTCTCGGGCCGGGCCGGATCGGCCTGCTGGAACTCCACGTTGCCCGGCGTCTCCCCGGCCGGGGCGCGGCGGGAGACCGCGGTCACCCACTCGCCGGCCGAGGCCAGGGTCTGTACGAGGTGTCGTCCGACGTTCCCGGTTGCTCCGGTCACCACAATCATGATCTCTCCCTGATGGTGTGTACGGCGCGGCTCCTGATCAGTCAGCTGATCTCTCCGCGCTCGGTCTGCACTCATCCTGGAAGCCAAACTGGCCATCTCCTGGCCAGTTTTCCCAGGACAATGATCGCTATGAGAGCTGACCGTCTGGTGGCGACCCTGCTGTTCCTTCAGACGCGCGGACGCGTGACCGCGCGTGAGGTGGCGGCGGAGCTGGAGGTGTCCGAGCGCACCGCGCGCCGCGACCTGGAGGCGCTGGCCGCCGCCGGTATCCCCGTGTACTCCCAGCACGGGCGGGGCGGCGGCTGGTCCCTGGTCGGCGGGGCCCGTACCGACCTCACGGGCCTGACCGCCGCCGAGATCCGTGCGATGTTCCTGGTCGCGGGGCCGTCGGCGCACTCGCCCGAACTGCGCACCGCGCTGCGGAAGTTGGTGCGGGCCCTGCCCGCGACGCTCCGGCCCGACGCCGAGGCCGCGTCGAAGGCAGGTGTCACGGACGGCACGGACTGGTCGCGCCTGCCCGTCACCGCGGGCACGCCGCTGCTGGACGCGCTGCAACGGGCGGTGGTGGACGGCCTGCGGATCCGGCTCGGATACGCCCGCCCCGGCAGCCCGGCCGGTACGCGCACGGTCGACCCGCTGGGCCTCGTCACCAAGGCGGGAGTCCCGTATCTCGTGGCCGGTACGGAGAAGGGAGCGCGGGGAGGAGACGAGGTGGCCGCCGGATCCGTCCACGACGGTCTGCGCATCTTCCGGCTCGACCGGATCACCTCGGTCGAGGTGACCGCGGACCCCGTCGTCCGGCCGGACGGCTTCGATCTGGCCACGGCCTGGCGCGCCCTGGCCGCCCCGATGGAGGAGCGGATGCGGGGGGCGACCGTACGGGGACGGGCCGAGCCCGCGGCCGGGCGCGTCCTGGGCGTTCTGTTCGGCGGCCGCCTGCGCCTGGGCGGCGAACGGGCCGACGGATGGCTGGAGATGGAGATCGACGGCCCGTCCCCGGAAGTCGTGGCCGCGCAACTGGCCGGTCTCGGGGCGCGCGTGGAGATACTCGAACCCCCGCGGGCCCGCGAGCGGCTCGCGCAGCTCGCGGCCGAACTCGCCGCGCTCTACGGCCCGGTGTAGCGGTCACACAGGTGCATGCGCGGGTGCACCGGTGCACAGGGGGCCGGAACGGGGATCCGTCCCGGCCCCCACTGCCGTCACCCAGCAGCCAGCACGGCCTTGCGGTGGCTGAACGTCTCGATGGAGTAGCGGCCGTGGTAATTGCCCATGCCGCTCTCTCCGACGCCGCCGAACGGCAGGTCGGAGACGGTGAGATGGGCCAGCGGCAGGCCGAGGCCGAGGCCGCCCGAGGAGGTCTCGGAGGCCAGCCGCTCGCGGGTGGTCCCGGACTCGGTGAAGGCGTACAGGGCCAGCGGCTTGTCGCGGTCGTTGATGAAGTCGATGGCCTCGTCCAGGCCCGCCACCGTGACGATGGGCAGGATCGGGCCGAAGATCTCCTCCTGCATCACCGGCGCCTTGGGGTCGACGTCGGCGAGGACGGTCGGCGCGAGGTACTTGGTGGCGCGGTCGCCCTGGCCGCCGGTGACGACGCGGCCCGAGTCGAGCAGCGCGCTCAGGCGGTCGAAGTGGCGCTCGTTGACGATGCGGCCGTACTCGGCGGAGGCCTGCGGGTCGGCTCCGTACAGGGCCTCGATGGCCCGGGCCAGCGCCGGTTCGAGGGCGCGGGCGGTCTCCGGGTCGGTGAGGACGTAGTCGGGTGCGACACAGGTCTGGCCCGCGTTGAGGAACTTGCCCGCGGCCAGCCGGGCCGCGGCCGTGGCGATGTCGGCGTCCCGGTCGACGAACACCGGTGACTTGCCGCCCAGTTCGAGGGTGACCGGAGTGAGGTGCTGGACGGCCGCGGCCATGACGATGCGGCCGACGGTGCCGTTGCCGGTGTAGAAGATGTGGTCGAACCGCTGGGCCAGCAGCGCGGTCGTCTCCGGAATGCCGCCCTCCACCACGGCCACCGCGTCCGGGTCCAGATACTCGGGCAGCAGCCGCGCCAGCACGGCGGACGTGGCCGGAGCCAGCTCGCTGGGCTTGACCACGACCGCGTTCCCGGCGGCCAGGGCGCCGATCATCGGGGTGAGCAGCAGCTGCGCCGGATAGTTCCAGGGCGCGATGACCAGGACGACGCCCAGCGGGTCGTACTGCGTCCAGGCCGTCGCCCCGCCCAGGTGCTCCGGGACGGGCGCGGGCTCGGGGCGCAGCCACTGCGCGAGGTGGTCCAGGGTGTGGTCGATCTCCCGGACGGTGAAGCCGATCTCGGTGCGCTGGACTTCGGCGGGGCTCTTGCCGAGGTCCGCGTGGAGCGACTCCACCAGGTCCGTACCGCGCTCGGTGAGCATCTCGCGCAGGCGTCGCAGCTGCGTGGTGCGCCACTCGACGGGCTTGGTGCGGCCGGTGCGGAAGGTGGCGCGCAGCCGGGCGACGGTGTCGGCGGGCTGCTCCGGGGTGGTGTTCATGGTGCCTCGCTGCTGGGGGAGGCGGACCCGTCGGTCCGCGCTGTCGTCGGGGTCGAGCCGGGATCAGCTCGATGTATATGGCAACAGTTGAGGTTGGAAAATAAATTCCCGGCGCGTCCTACGGCTCCTGCCCGCCTGTGCGTGGGCCGCGCTCGCCCCGTCTTTCCGGCGGCTCGCCTTCCGTATGGGGCGGGTTCGTGCGGCCTTCCCGTGGATTCACCCCGTGTATGCGAGAAGTTTCCTACCGACCAGTAGACATTGCGCCACCGGCTGATCATTCTTGGCCGTGCGCATGCCAATTCCGTGCCGCCCGTGCCGATCGTCGAGGCCGGGCGGGTCCCTCACGGCCTCCCACCATCGCGACAGAGGAGCACCAACCCCCCATGCACCGCACTGCTTGGACGACGCGCACGGCCGTCACGGTGGCCGCAGCGGCGACCGCCCTCATCGCCGCGCCGACCGCCTCCCAGGCGGCCCCCGCCGCGGCCCCGCACTCCGTGGTGGCCCAGGCCTCCGCCTCCGGCGGGATCGCCGCGCTCAAGGGTGTCGACTACGCGACCTGGCTGCGCGACGTCCAGGGCGTCGTGGACACCGCCCGCCCGTACCTCAAGGAGCGCATCGCCGCCTCGCCCGCGGGCGAGAAGCCGGCGATCGTCCTGGACATCGACAACACCTCCCTGGAGACGGACTTCCACCACTTCTGGACGTTCCCGACCCCGGCCATCCAGTCCGTCCGCGACCTGGTGCGCGAGGCGAGTGCCCAGGGGGTCGCAGTCTTCTTCGTGACGGCCCGCCCCGGCATCATCGAGTCCCTCACCTCGTACAACCTCAAGGCCGTCGGCTACCCCGTCACCGGCCTCTACGTACGCGACCTGCCGGATCTGTTCCATGAGGTCAGCACGTACAAGACGGAGAAGCGGGCCGAGATCGAGGCGCGCGGCTACACGATCATCGCCAACTTCGGCAACAACACGACCGACCTGGTCGGCGGTCACGCCGAGCGCACCTTCAAGCTCCCGGACTACGACGGCAAGCTGTCCTGACCCGCTCGTAACGGACGACGGCGCCCCGCGGCCACTGCCGCGGGG
>NZ_JBHWUR010000078.1:0-34761 GCF_042737755.1 Streptomyces sp. NPDC059994 | reverse complement strand
GCCTGGACGCGGCCGCTGGGACCCGTGCCCGACACTGGCCACCGGCTGCGGCCCGTGTGGGAGCACACCGCCGCCCTGACCGAAGCCTGGCGCGAACGCCGGGGCGTCCCGGCAGGCGTTGAAGGACTCGGCCCGCGCCCCACCACCACCCGCGAGGCGGCCGCCTTCGACGAGATGAGCACCCGCATCCGCGCCCTGTCCCGCCGCACCCACGCAACGGCCCAGGCACAACGGCGCGGCGAGGCTGCGCACACCTTCGTCCGCGCAACCCACCGCCGCCTTAACGCCGCCCAATCCGCCCCCACCGCCCACCCGGTGGAGCTTGCCACCGACGGGCAGAGCGCGGCGCTGATGGCGGAGGCCGCCTTCGCGCTCCGCGACATGCTGGCCACCGGACAAGCCCCCGAACCCTGGATGGACCACATCCCCGCCCCCGCCCCCGACGACGAGGACCAACAGCACCTGTGGATACGCCTGACCCACCACATCAGCGACTGGCGCAAACGCCGCCACCACAGTGGCACCGACCCCCTCGGCCCCCGCCCCAGCGACGCCGCCGCCACCGAATGGCAGCACCTGAGCGAGGCCCTCAACCACTACCGGCACGCCCGCATCACCCAGCGCCTGACCGCCCTCCAGCACCCCCGCCCCCACGGCTCCTTGGCCCAGGGGCCGGCTGCCCCCCGCCCGCACAGCACCCCCCACCCTGCGTCCGGACACCATCCGCCACAGCCCTTCTGAGAAGGGCGCGGTTCCTCGCTGGAGAGAAACAGCCGGGCGGCGTTTGTCAGTGAGCCTTTTTCAACCTGACCGCGATGCCGGGCTGTTGGGGGTCAACGGGCTGTACGTAACGACGAAGCTCCTGGTAGACGGGTTCTCGACGAAGATCATCCGTGTCCGCCAGGAGCTTCCCAAGCTCAGAGCGCGGGTTCGATTCCCGTCACTCGCTCCATGACAAAGGCCCTGGTCAGTGACCGGGGCCTTGTTCGTTGCCTGGACCAATTCGGGACCGCATGCCATTCGCGTGCCACCCAGCTCGCCTTACCGGGCTCCATTGAGGCCCACAGCGCCCATCCCCGGCGGGCCGGGTACAGCTCGTCTCGTATCATGAGACGCATTTGTGTGACCTGGGCCACTTGGCGCGTGAAGGGCGCATGTTCCCCCGCGCAAAGCGCCGGGTGGGCAAGGAGCAGGCCGGCACTCTGAGAGTAGTCACGCTCCCGGCAAGAGGCTGGGCAATGACACAGCCGCACAGGATGAAGGGGTGAACCGTGCCCTCCCTCTTCTTGGGCGCTCAACCCCTTGGGTGACCACCCACAGTATTCCGCCAATTGTTCTACAGGCATCACATCGCGATCTCTGTACGCAGAGTGAAGGGCGGCAAGGCGGAGGTCACAAGTCCTCCAGGAACCCTTCCCTTAGCACCCCCGGAACGTGGCGCTCTGTCACCGAGCAGGCAGGCACGCGATCAACCTTGGCCATATTTCACCTGATTGCCCGTCATTTTTCCGGCATCATGGGCGGCTGCGTTGGAGCTGGTTGTCCAACGCAACCGCCTAGAGGTGTAGCTAGTGCTGCAACACCAGCTGCGCCTTCCCTATCACTGCAGAAGGAAAAGGGAATCCCTCATGGTATCGCTTCCGAACTCGCTGGGGCGCCGATCGGGCGCCGTCGTCGCACTCGCCGCGTCGGCCATGCTGGCGGGTGCTGTGCCCGCACATGCCGAAGGTTCCAGGACTTCGTACATCTCTGCCTGGACGATGGACCATGAGTCCAACCGCTGGCACGACAGCCACACGGACGACGCCCCGACCAAGGTCGCCTTCTCCGGTTGCAGCAGCGACGCCCTGGACTTCCACGCTCCGCTCAACCTGTACAGGGTCGTATCCCTCGCCCCCGACGCCAACTACGGAACGAGCGTGAACTACTGCAACACCAGCAACTGGGGGGACAAGGTCAACCCCGGCGACTTCTACTTCGCCTACAAGGGCGGCTACACCATCAGCGTGAACACGGTGAAGATCTCCTGGTGACCCTTGCTCACTGATTACATCTGGCTGGGGCCCGCGCACATGGCGGGTCCCAGCCCTGTTAACGAGGCCCTGTATGACCCTGGAAATTAGCAGCTGCACCTTCGGGTACCGGCGCGGTACGCGTGTGCTGGACGGCCTGTCCCTCGCGTTCACCGCGGGCAACACCGTTCTGCTGGGGCCCAACGGGGCGGGAAAGTCCACCCTGCTCGGCATCGCAGCGAGCGCCCTGACGCCGAGGAAGGGGTACGTCGTCCTCAACGGGCTGCGGCCCGACTCCAGCGCCACCCGCAGGCGGTACCGGCGCCGGGTCGGATGGCTGCCGCAGCAGGTCCGGCCGGTGGCCGGGCTGAAGCTGCGCGAGCAGGTCGCGTACGCGGGCTGGCTGAAAGGCATGTCACGGCGTACGGCCTGGGACGACGCGATGCCAGCATTGCAGCGCGTCGGTCTCGGCGAGCTGTCCATGCGGAGCAGCAGGGAACTGTCCGGCGGCCAGCTGCGGCGACTGGGCATCGCCCAGACACTCGTTCACGGAGCTAAGGTCGTCCTGATGGACGAGCCGACGGCCGGCCTCGACCCGCACCAGCGGGGCGTGTTCCGCGACCTCCTCGGCGAGCTCTCCGCCTCCACCAGTTTCATTGTGTCCACACACCAGACCGAGGACCTGGCCGAGAGCTTCGACTCGGTCGTCGTCCTCGATCACGGAATCGTCCGCTTCCAGGGCACGGTGGCGGACTTCCTGGAGACGGCGCCCGCACAAGCAGCTCCCGGGCGACTGGCCGAGGCCGCGTACAACCAGCTAACGCAGAGGGGGTTCTGAAGGATGCCCTGGCGCGCATTGTTCCGTACCTCCGGTGCGATATGGGGCCTCGTCCCGGTCTGCGCCTGGATGTGGCTGGTCTCCCATCAGGCCGACTTCACCACGGCCCCCCGCTACTGGGCGGCGGCGACCGCGCAAATGCCCCTGGTGGGCATCATGCCCCTCGCGCTCTGCGCAGCGGCCGCGGCGTGGGAAGGTGTACGCCTCAAACGGTCCCGGCTTGTAGGGCCCGGTGCCGCTCCGACCCGGTCGTTCCTCTCCATAGCCCTCGCCCAACTGCACGCTCTTTGGGGCGTGGGAGCAGCCTGCGTGGTGTGGGCGCTGGTCTGCGTGGCCCGGCTCGCCGAGGGCGGACCCGGCGGACCGGACCTTCGCATCCTCGCCCTCATGGGTCTGATGGTGTGCACCTACACCCTCGTCGGATACGCCGTGGGGTGGTTGCTGCCCGCCATGCTCGCCGTCCCGGTCGCGGCCATCGCCACGTATCTGTGGCTCGCCTACCCCGTGGCCATGGAACCGCTGTGGCTCCGCCAGCTCAACGGCACCAATCTGAGAGAGTGCTGCTCCTACCGGCAAGTGCTGCGCCCCGCTGCCCTGGCCGCCCCGGCCCTCGTCGCGGCCGGACTCGCCGTAGCAGCCCTCATCACACTGATCATGCGGGTGTGGTGGCAGCGACTGCTGGGGCTCGTTCCCTTGGTGGCCGCGGTGCTCATCGCCGTTCCCCTGGTCAAGCCGCTGGGATACGACCCCTCCCAGCCCCGCCCGACCAGTGCGCTCAGCTGTTCCGACGGCACACCGCACGTGTGTACGTGGCCGGAGCAGGAACCGGACGCCGCGAATTTCAGGAAGTGGGCCGGCGAAACGGCCGCCCGGTTGCAACGGGCCGGCGTCAGCGTGCCCGCCCAGTACATGCCCACCTTCGCCAACCCCCATCAGGCCCTCGTCCGCTCTGCCCTGATCAGCGGCATCCTTCTGCCGGCTAGCAACTTCAACTGCCCCGCGCAGGGCTCGTGGCCGGGCCAGGCCGCATACGATCCGGTCCGTGGCTGGCTGGAGGTCACCGCCGGGTCTACCGAGGCCGACGTCGCCAAGCACTTCGACGACGGCGGCAAGACGATCGCGCTGATCCACCAGGTCCGCTCGCTCCCCCCGCGAACCCAGCTCGCCTGGTACCGGACCAACCTCGCCACTCTCACCAGCTGCACGGAGCAGCCACGGCTCGCCCCCGCGTCCTACCCAGGAGGCACACGGTGATCTGGTGGCTCCGCATCCGGGCAGCACCCGCTGTCCTGGGGGCACTGCTCCTCACCCTTTTCGTCGCTGTGCTCGTTCCCCACTCCGAGGTGCCCATCCCTTCGGTCGTCGGCGGTCTCACCTCCGGGTTGCCACTGCGCTACCTGGTTCCGCTGCTCCCTGTCCTCCTTCTTCTCCATGGCCAGGGACAGGCCGACTGGGAAACCGAACGCGTCGCGGCCCGTGCGGTACGGACACTCGACGTGGTCCTCTCCCTGCTCGTCGTGGGCATCACTCTGCTCGCCGCGTTGGTGGTCCCCGATGGGGTGGCCATCGCTCGCAACATCGCGGGCTACCTTGGCTTTGCATGCATCGTCCGCTGGTTTTCCACCGCGCGGTTGGCGACAGCCCTGACAGCGTTCATGCCTTTCCTTGTCGTCTCGGTAGGTGGACACGGCGGCACACCGGCTTGGTGGGCGTGGCCGCTCCACGACGGAAACAAACCTGCCGCCGCTTGTGCGGCGACCCTCCTTTTTATCGGTGGCCTGGCCCTCTCACTGCGGCCGCCGTTGCGGGGTGACCGCGAACCGGATGAATGAGAGTGCGAAGGGCCAGCGATCAGTTCGGCGGCGTGCTGGGGCATCGGCTACCAGCGTCTCGCCCCTGAGGTTCCGGACGACCCATCATGTCGAGTGCGGCGAGGTCCTTGAGCGCACCGAAAAGGGCCCGTTGACCTGCTCCGCACATCGGCACCAATAGGCTGGGGAGCCTCACGTGGCAGGTCAGATCACCCTCATGCGTGAGCGATGCGCGTGAGCGATGCGTGAGCGGACGCGCGAGCACACGCCGTCCTGGGCCCCGGACCGACCAGCAAGCCAGATCTGGCTGACCAGGCCAAACAGGACGGCTGGGAGCACCCAAAGCCGCCCGGCACGATCTTGCCGGGTCTTTCAATCCGTGGGCTGTCAGATCACGGCGTCGGTCGCACACCGCGCGCGCCCGGTCGCCGAACAGATCGCTCCTGCGAACCTCCCCATCGAGGGCGGTTCGCCCTGACACCTAAGTGGTTGTTGTCGTTCCGAACCTGAGGGCGGTGTTTTAGCTGGTCAGGCATAAGGGTGACCGTGTTGTGGGAGTGGTGGCCTGTCGTCTCATCGCTTCTGGGAGGTCATGGATGCCGTCGGTCGTGGGGTTGCTGGAACAACGTGAGCTTGCTGCCCGTCGTCGGGTGGACGAGCTGCGGGAAGAAGCCGACCGCGTGCAGGCCGAGTTGGCCGTGGCCGAGCGGGAGTGGAAGGAGTGGGCCATCGCCCGGTCCCGGGTGGGCGAGGTATTGGATCCGTCCGAAGAGCTCGTCGTTCCCGAGCAGACACTGGCAGCTCCGTTGGTGGCGGCCGCGAAGCCGAAGTCGCAGGTGCCGGTCTGGCGCGAGGGTCTGGGCTGGTCGGTGCTGTCGGTGGATTACCAGCGCATCGGGCAGGTCCTCGCTGACCGGCGCCGCCTCCATCAAGGGCCGTTGACCTGCCAGGAGATGGCCGCCTTGTTCGGCCTGGATGCGGTGCCGGCGAAGGTGGAGGCACTGCGGTCGAAGGCGAAGCGCCTGGTGGCACGGGGCTGGCTGGCCGAGCGGCAGCCGGGCCGGTTCACCCTCGCCGAGGGGGTTTCCGGGCCAGACGGCGGGTCATGAGCATCGTCATCGACCAGTAGATCATCGCCTCGGCGCTGGTGGTGGAGCGTTCGAAGTCGCGGACCAGGCGGCGGCTTCGCATCAGGTGGGCGAAGAACCGCTCGACGATCCACCGCTTGGGTAGGACCACGAAGCCCCGCAGGGCGTCCCGGCGTCTGACGATCACGAGGACGAAGCCGAGCGTGGCCAGGCAGTGCTCGATCAGGCTGCCGGTGTAGCCGCCGTCGGCCCAGACGAGTGCCAACTGGTGGTGCGCGTCGACGACGTGGGACAGGAGAACACGGGCGGCGGAACGGTCGCCGACCTCCGCAGCGGTGACCGTCACCGCGAGCAACAGGCCGAGGGTGTCGACCACGACGTGCCGCTTGCGTCCGTTGATGAGCTTGCCGCCGTCGAAGCCGCGGCTGTCCGCACCGACGACGGCGTCCGCCTTGACGGACTGCGAATCGATCACGCCGGCCGTGGGCTGTTCGTCCCGGCCCGCCCGCTGCCTCAGCCGGGCACGCAGGCGGTCGTGGAACTCCTTGACCAGGCCGTGGTCGCGCCAGCGGCGGAAGAACGCATACACCCGGTCCCACGGCGGGAAGTCCACTGGCATCGACCGCCACTTGATCCCGTTGTCGACCAGGTAGCGGACTGCGTCCAGTAGCGCCCGGTGGCAGTACGCCTCCGGCTGCCCGCCCCGGCCCCGTAACCAGCCGGGCACCGGCAGCAGTGGCCGAACCTGGGCCCACCCCGCGTCCGTCATGTCGGAGGGATACCGCCGAACACGCTCTGCATGATCGGCCGCGTTCCCGAACCGGTGAGCGACACAATCACACGACGGGGCAACCGAGTTGAACTCCACCGGCGCGAACGCGTACACATACGACAACAGGGCCTCCCGGTACAGCTCTTGGCCTCGACAACCACTGAGCTACCGGGGCCCTGTCTCTATGCCCACGGCCCGCGGCGATCACCCGATCGAGACTCCCGTCCGACTCACACCTCAAGACCGGAACGACAACAACCACTTACCGACTCGAGGTGCGGCCAACCGCCCCGCTACGTCCTACTTCTCCTCCGGCTCCCAGGCGCGGAGCAGGTCGAGCAGCCCTGCGTCTCCGTCGACGTGCAAGGAGGCGGCCTGGATCCGGTCGTACAGGTAGAGGACCAGCTCACTGGCCGTGCCGTGGACGGAGGCGCCGGCTGCGTCCACGTCCTCGGCGGTCGCGGCGGTGGGCGCGGGGATGCGAGTGATGCGCGCGCCGTCGCCGTCGACCGTGAGGCGCCAGGAGCGGCCCTCGGCAGCGTGGAAGTCGAAGGCCGTGGGCTTGTGCGGCCAGGCACTCGGGGTTGCGCAGACGGTGAACAGGAACTCCTCCACACCGTCGAGTGCCAGCTCGAACGGCAGCGGCTGCGGGGCGCCCCCGGCGAGCTGGGCGTCGTAGGTGTGCACCGCGGTCTCCTGGACCCGGTGCCGGGCGACACCGCCGGAGGTTCGCGGTGACTGCGACGCGGGCCACCACGTCCAGCTACCGCTCTCCGGTCCCGCCGCGCGCAGGGCGTCCAGCAGAAGCTGCGTCGACGCGTCCAGCCAGGCCAGCAGTGCCTCACGCTCCTGCGGCACTTCCAGCGCGGCGCGCGCAGCGACGGCCTCGGCCGGAGGACCGTCGGCAGGCCCCGCGCCGACGATGGCGGCCCAGAAACGGTCTCCCCCACCCAGGTGCTTCACCAGATCGGACAGCGTCCACCCGGGGCAGGTCGGCACCTGCACATCGAGGCGGGGAGCGGCGGCGACCACGGCGCGGAAGGCGGCCGACCGTTCATCGATCAGTCGCAACAGGTCAGGGAACTCAAGATTCTTTTCCACACCGGATGTCTATCATCATGATGCAACTACCGGACAGCGATTTTCATCGCCGACAAGACGCTGCTCCCGAGGCGGTTCGCGAACATACATGGGTGTGAGTTGTGTACGGGTCGGGCTGCCTTCCCGCAGGGCACCGCTCACTACTGCCCAGCGGTCTCCCACTCCTGATGCGCGGTGCGGACGCGGTACCACAGCTCCGCCCGAGCGGCGGTGTCGACGTCGGTCAGCTTCAGGTGGAACACGTCGGCCAGGACGTCGTACCAGTCGTCGGCCGAATCAATGATCCGCTGGTCTGTGCCTGCGGCGTCGATGCGGTGCAGCACACAGCCCCGCAGCATGTCCACGCCCTTGGCGTCGCGCAGCTGGGCCTGGAGGACCCGCACGAAGCCGGACTTGGGGGAGGCTGACAGGTGAGCGTGCTTCGCGGCGAAAGAGGACAGCTCCACGGGCTCCGGCGTGAAGACCATCGCCGTGAACGCGCCGCGGGGATCGTGCGTGAACCGCCAGCCGCCCGGCACCACGGCCGACGGAGTCATCCCGTAGGTGAACGGCCCCTGGGTATATCTGCCTTCGCGCAGGGGCAACGGCTCGTACATGCCGCCGGCGAGCCCGGTATCGACCAGCCACCGCTCGCCGTCCAGCAGCACGGTGAGCGCGAGATGGTCACCACCGGGGCCCTCCGGGTCCTCGACCTCATCCTGTATCCCGGCCCGGTGCAGGGTCACGTCGTAGCCGAGCGCCGTCAGCAGTGCGGCGAAGGCCCCGTTGAGGTGGAAGCAGTAGCCGCCGCGCCCGCGCAGGATCCGGGCCACGGACTCCGCGGCACTGATGCCCGCCGGTCGGCCCAGTTGGTTGTCGAGGGTCTCGTAGGCGACCCGTTTCACCTGTGCCCGATGCAGTTCCCACAACGTATCGGCGGTCGGGGTGGCCGGCCGCTCCACCCCCAGC
Organism: Streptomyces sp. NPDC059994; assembly: GCF_042737755.1. Classification (NCBI taxonomy): domain Bacteria; kingdom Bacillati; phylum Actinomycetota; class Actinomycetes; order Kitasatosporales; family Streptomycetaceae; genus Streptomyces; species Streptomyces sp. NPDC059994. The sequence goes on along the minus strand of NZ_JBHWUR010000078.1, from coordinate 26,191 downwards.
ACGGCCAGATACCTATCGATACCGATCATGATCCCCCTCGCCGCCCGAACGGTTGATCAGAATCGGTCGACCGTTCATCGATCAGCCGCAACAGGTCAGGGAACTCAAGACTCTTTTCCACGCCGGATGTCTATCACCGTGCTCCGGGAGACGGACAGCGATTTTCCCAGTCGCCACCGATTGACCAGTGCGGACGTCCTCACCTCCCACCGCTCGGGTGACAAGCTGCGCACTGCTGCGAGGACGCTGGTAGTGGCTACGCCAGGCGTCGTGCCTGTGGGGGCTCTGGCCTCGCCGATGCGGCCGTGCACCTCGGCGACGTGACGTCCACCCGGTGCGCGCGGTCATGCTGCCGCTCCGTGTGATGGACGCGGAGGTCACGACGGCGGGGGAGGACCGGTCGGGTCGGGAGTTCAGGTGACTCTCGTTCGACCAGCACTCCTCAAGTTCGGAACAACAACAGCCACTCACTGAACGAAGTTCACGCATGGCCCACAGTGATCACCCGTGATTCAGGGAAACGCCGGGTGACCTGCGGCAGTACAGACGGCGCGCATGCAAACAAGGCCGACCCTCGCGTGACTGACGTCACATCTCTGGCCAGAGGCCCCGAAAGGCTCTCCTGACACGTACGGGTGAATTGCTGAACGGCGCCCACACGAAGGGAAGATGAGTGCTAAACGTTTGGCTGCGGACCTGGGCCCGTCGCAAAGAAGCGCGCCACCAGCAGCTCGAAGGCTCGGTCGCTTCAGTCGCTGGCCAAGACCGAGCTGGACAACAAGGCAGCCAAGTTCGGCATCAAGGGGCGCTCCGCCATGACCCACGACCAGCTCTCCGGCGCCCTCAGCTACGCGAGCCGCAGCTGACGGGGCAGGAGTGGCCAGTGCCGGCCGCCCGCTGCACCTCGAATGCTGACGTGGCGGGCCGGAGCCACCAGGCACCGGCCATCTCCGTCGTACCGTCGCCCTGCCGCCCCAGGTCTTCTCACACCGAGCCGAGCACGTCAGCGCACGTCAGGTTCCCCGCAGCTGTCTTCCGCACCGCGTTGTCGAGGTAGTTCAGCGCACTCGACACCAGACGGGCGTGGTGGTTGGCCACGTCGGAGGGCCGCATGTTCGAGGCCGGAGCAAGGAGGACGAGCTTGAGCTGCGCCACGGCGGCGCTGTCCTTCTCATCCAGATCCGGGAGGGAGACAAACAGTTCCTGGGGCGGCCGTGTGTGCACCGCTGACACCACGTCCGCTGCGGGCACCTCGGCGAGGTCGCCAGCGGTTTCCGCCTTGCGGTCCAGTGCCAGGGAATGCAGCCCCAGGGCTAACAGGAGACCGGCCTTGGCTTCCATGTCTCGTTCGCCGACATTCCAGTCCCGGTAGTAGCCGTGCATCCGTTCCCGAAATTTCAGGTCGCCCCGGGCGGAATCGACAATGCGCTTACCGAACTCTCGGCTGAGGATCCAGATAGACCGTGGCGCGTCTGCATTCATCGATCCTCCCTCCGGGTGGCCCGTTGGTCGTGGCGGAGGCGGCACGTACGCTCGCGATGCCCCCAGTGTGATGAGGTGAGTTTCTCCTCGCCGGTGTGAACTGCCCGCTGGCCCCGTCGACTTGGGCGCCCAGGACCGATACGAAGATCACGACGACTTGTCGGTGATCTCCGAAAGGGACCCTGGATGCGCCGCGCCCGGATCAGCCTTGCCGCCACCGCCCTCACCACCCTCGCCCTCCTGCTCTCCCCCGCCACCGCCCACGCCGCTCCGGCCCAAGCAGCCGCCCCCGGAGACACCGTCACCCTCCCGGTCCGCGACGCCCTGCAGAACCTCCCCGTACGCGCCGAAGACCGCACCGGCTACCAGCGCACCAAGTTCAAGCACTGGGTGGACGCCGACCGCGACGGCTGCAACACCCGCGCCGAAGTCCTGAAAATCGAGGCCTTGGAGGCGCCGGTGCAGGGTCCCAAGTGCACCCTCACCGGCGGATCCTGGTACTCGCCGTACGACAACCAGTACTTCGACGACGCCAGGAAGCTCGACATCGACCACCTGGTCCCGCTCGCCGAAGCCTGGGACTCCGGCGCCTCCGCCTGGAGCGCGGCGGAACGCGAGGCCTACGCCAACGACCTCGGGGACGAGAGGGCGCTGATCGCCGTCTCCGCCGCCTCCAACCGCAGCAAAGCCGACCAGGACCCCAGCACCTGGCTCCCCCCGTACACCGACTACCGCTGCCAGTACGTCACCGACTGGATCGCCGACAAGACCCGCTGGGACCTCGACATCGACCCCGCCGAACAAGCCGCCCTGACCGACGCTCTCTCCGCCTGTCCCAACCCCGACATCACCGTCACTACCGCCCGCTGAGGCCGGCCCGACGCTGCCCACCGTCCGGGGAAGGCCCAGAACCGTCCAGGTTCCGGGCTCCCGGACGGCCCCGTCGCGCAGCGGCCTTCAGGACGAACCGCGCCCCGGGGAAGCAGGACTGGTCGAAGGAGCCGGTCGGCAGGTGATGCCGTACTCCCGGCCAAGCCGGTTGGCCGGGGCGCTCGAGGCTGCCATCCGCTCCAGGAAGAAGGCATGGGCAATGCCTTGCACCTGCTCATCGGTAACCCACACGGTGAACCGGCTCTTCGCCGCGTCCCACGACGCGGCGCGCACCACCTCGTCCAGGCCCTTGGAGGGCAAGCGGCACAGTGTAGGAGCAAGGGCCAAGTAGCGGCGGAGGATGTCCATGTCCGATGCCCGCATCGCGACCGCCCGCAGCAGCGGATCCTGCGGAGCCGCAACTTGCCGGGTTGCTTCAGCGGCGCGTGCGGCCTGGTAGACGAGAGCGTCGTGGCCGTCGACCGTCAGCCGCGCCGCCCAGGCCAGCTGCCGCCCGCGCCCCAACGTGGGCAGCAGTTCGGCGGGAGCCAGTTCGCACAGACCCAGCCCCGCAAGAGATCGCACCACCGGCACGGGGACCCGCTCCCCAGGGGTGACCCAGCCGTCCCCACTCGCGGCCTCCTCCAGCGCCCGCAGGACATCCCACTGCTCGCCGCGCAGCGTCACAGGACCACCTCCCCATCGGTCCGGGCGTATTGGCCCGATAATGACGGGTCGAGACACGGACGCGGGCCGTTTCGGACGGAGAAGAGGCCGGGCGGGAGTCGGGTGATCAGACGGCGGTACTTAGCAATCCATGCCACCGTGCACTCCAGGGTCCGACGGTGGCGGCCCGGGCGCTGGCGACCGGCTGTGCGCCGTGGCCAACAGTGGGGCGCTGTAGACACGTTGCAGACCGTCGATAGTGTGGGAAGACGTATGAGGCCGGGTGACCCTTCCCGGCGTTCCGAAAGAGGAGATTCGTAGTGGATTTACGCGACGGGACAGCCGGAACTGTTGAGTCTGCTTGGCCGCGGGTGGTGCGCTGGCTTGAGCAGAATGCTCCTATTCACGCTGACGCTCTAAACCCTCCCGTGACGGAGGATGAGATCTCAGCGGCGGAGGGGAGGATCGGAGTGAGATTCCCTGGAGAACTGCGCATCTGGCTGATGTTGAACAACGGCAGCACTGCACTCCGATTGCGGGAGAGTCATTATGTTGGCACAAATTATGCAGCCTTTTCGCCGCTCCCTCATGGCTGCGCCTTCTTGGATCTCGATAGGATCGAGAGCACCTATGCTGCCCGGCATGCCTATCAGGATCAATTGATCGCCAGCGGCGATAATTTCACATACTGGGATCGCACCTGGATTCCGGCTATCGAGAAGTTCGACGCCCCTTACGGATTCTTCCTGGATGTGTCGGCAGGGTGTGTCGATTGTGCGATGTACAACTATTCGGAGGGGGATGTGATTGAGGTGGGTCACACGCCGCCTTCATTTCCTTCCCTTGGTGTCTATCTAACGGATGTCGCCGACGCTCTTGAGGGGATCAGGCCGTGGGGGAGTAGGATCGGATTCGAAGGGGTAGTGCCAACTGTGCGGGATGGCGTGCTGCACTGGTAGTACTCACAGATAGACGATCGGGGCCGGGAATAATGATTCCCGGCCCCGACCGTATGTTCAGGGCTGGCTCAGCTGGTGAAGCCGTTCAGGTCGAGCCAGTATTGGTCCTTGTCAACGAGCCTGTTGCGGTTGATGAAACTCCCGAAGGGCCTCATGGACTGGGTGTTCTGGTTGTTGGAGATGGTGGCGCGTCCGCACTTCTCGTTCCAGGTGGGAAGCGGGTAGCGGGGGTCGTTGACGAGGCGCCAGACGCCATTGCTGCCTCTTTGGGCGTAGGTCTGCAAGCATGCCTCACCGGAGTTGACGGGGTTGAATCCTCCGGGCATTCCTGCGCTGTCGTACGAGGCGGCGAAGGCGAACTCGTCGCAGCTCCATGTGTCGGATTGTTTTCCCTCATCGAGTTCGGGTGAGAGGGTGGCGTTCTGGTTGCGCTTCCAGGAGTCGGGGCAGATGACGTCGCGATTGGCTTCGCTCTGCTTCTTAGTGGGATCGCTTGCCGACATGACGTTGCTGCCGAGGTAGGTCAGCGGCTTGCCCCACTTTTTGCTCCCGAAGTGACCGGGCAGCTTCTCCTGGACAAGCCAGGCATGCGCTGCGGCTGCGGGGAACTTCTGGGAGTTCATGACGTAGGTCGTCTTGTACCGCTTGAAGACGCATCCGGGGTATGAGGTGACGACGGTGTCACAGCGGATCTCTGCTTGGGACCCGGGGGTGATGTCGGCGGGCTTGTCGGTCGAGGCGCCGCCGATCTGGCCCTCCGTCTTCCAGATCTGGTTCAGCAGGTCGCTCGGCTTGCCCTGGCCCCACTGATAGTTCTGCTGGACCGAGTAGATGTGCCTGTCGCCGAGGGCCTGCCCCCAGGAGTTGAGACCGATTCCGGTACGCGGCCCGTTCTTCGTGCAGTCGAGGCTGCATGCGTCGAATAGCGTGACGGAGACCGGTTCGGACATCCCCTCGCCGGTCGCGCTGGTGGGCATCATTTTAATGCTGGTGTTGTAGCCGCCCGAGTCCTGGTGGAGTTTAATCTCCTCCTGGAACCGGAAGGTGACGGTGCCCGTGACTTTACCGTTGACCGTCTTGATGAACCCGAAGTGGCCCTTTATGCAGGCTTCATATCGGTTGGTCCATATCTTGCGGTCTGAGTTCTCGCCGAACGGCTTCGCTGCGCACCAGTCGGCGTAGGTGTCCTTGGGGTCGGAGAACGCCTTCTGCAGGGAGTCGATCGGGGGAGCCGGCGAAGGAACGTCCGGAACCATGTCAGTGGGCGTGGTGATGTCGTCGGGCTGCGGAGCGTTGACGTTGGGGTCGGAGAAGGAGACGTTCACCATGCCGCTGTAGTCGCCGGGGACGAAGGCGATCGCGCCCCAGGCGATGTCCTTGTCCGCGGTGCCGCTGCTGTTGGCGTTGGAGAGCTTGACTTCGGGCAGCTGTTCGTTGAAGCGGTAGGCACCCAGGTCGACCCACTTACCGGCGTTGGCGCCCTGGTCGACCGTCCTGGTCTCGGTGCCGAAGGGCGTGACGATCTGGTAGACCGCTTCCTTGGTCTGCGCTCCGGTGTCGGGGATGTGGGCGTAGACCTTGGCCTGCCCCTGGTCGACGGCCTTGCCGAGTTTCCAGGTGCCGTCGATGCTCATGACGCCCCCGTTGCCGCCGAGGTGGGCGACGTTGCGGTCGTGGGCGTACCAGAAGTGGCCGCCGTAGCCGCCGCCGATCTGGTGCAGGTCCGCCTTCGCCTCGAAGCGGCCCTCCGCGCCGGGGGTGAAGGTGAACTGGAAGCTGCCCGCCGAGCTGGCTTTGCCACAGTCGCTCCAGGTCGGGGTTCCGTCGGGGACGGAGGCGACGACCAGGGATCCGGCCGGGGCGCCGGTGCAGACCGGGGTCCCGTTCTTCAGCCGGTTACCGCGTCCCGGTTCGGAGATCAGCGTCTGGTACTTGATGTTTTCGTGGCCGCACTGCTTGGCGCAGTCCTGCTTCCAGGTGGCGTTGGGCTTGTTCCACCAGTACTGCGCGTAGCAGGCCTCGTCCTTGCAGTTGGGCGGCGTGTTCGGGTCGCAGTTGTTGGCGCTGTTGCAGAAGACGCCCAGGGCCGGCGAGACGAGGCTGCGGGAGGAATTGGTGTCCCACCAGGCGGGCCGGAAGCCGGCCGAGGAGAACCCGGACTCGCCGGGCCAGTCCTGGCGGCCGTCGGTGCTGTAGGAGAAGCCGGTGTCAATCGACCAGGCGGCCCAGCCCATCACCTTCTCCTGGTACGGCCAGTCCTGTGGGTGGGCGGCGTCGCGGTTGGCCTCTGTGCCGTCGACGGTGGTGTCCATGAAGGGGTGGCCCCAGCTCTTCTTGTAGAGCGGGTTGGCCGGGTTGTTGTACCAGCCCAGCCCCCAGTGCCCGCCGTGCTTGGAGGCTTCGGAGGGCGGGTTGAAGCCGAGGTTGTAGTTCCAGACGGCGGTGAACCAGTTCTCCACCATGGACGGATCGTCGTTGTTGACCGTGATCTTCTGCCCGTCCGTGTGGACCTCGTTCCACTTGTCCGCGAGGATCTTCATCGAGGCAGCGATGTTCGACGCGTAGTCGATCGCGACGAGCTTCTGCAGAGCGGGAGACAGGAGCTTCTCCTTGTTCCCGCTCGCGTCCGTCTTCTCGTGCCCGGCCATGCGCATGCCGTCGGTGACCTGCCCCACGCCGTAGCCGCAGTCGGACTTCTCCCAGTGGATCTGCCAGTAGGCATCCGGGTCACCGGCCACGGCCTTGTGCCCGTAGTAGCCGTCCACGGCAGCGAGCGGGTTGCCCATCTGGCCGGGGATCGCACCCGACTCGGCCTGCCACAGGTTCGACTCCTGCGCCATGATGCCCAAAAGCACGTTCGCGGGGATCTTTCCCCCGCCCTTCAGCGTCGGCGCGGGGAACAGGCCCTGCGGGTCGATGGTGCCCATACCGGCCTGGTCGCGATAGCCGCCCTGCCGGAGGTAGCCCGCGCGCAGGTTGCCGCGCACCGCCATGTCGACCGCCCACTCGACCTGGTTCGGAGTCGGCTGCAGAGCCTGCACGTTCACGTCGTTGCGGGACACCGAACACCAGCGGTCAGGATCGGTCGGATCGATCGATGCCGCGGCCGCAACCCCACGCGCCATCTTCGGGCGCGCCCCGGAAGTCGCGGTGAGAGCCGGGGAGAGACCGATCGCGGAGGCGCCGGTGGTCTCCTGCCGCACGCTCTGGGTGAGCTGCGCCCCTGTGGTGGTGGCGGTACTCGTGATGGTCACCGGCTCACTGGCAGAGGCGGCCTCGGCGGGCTGCGCCGCTGACCCTGCCGACGGGGCGGGTTCGGCCTTGGTGAAGCCCTTGCCCGCGTCCTTGACGTGCTCCAGACCGGCGCGAAGGCCGGGAGTGAGGATCGGGTCGACGGCGAGACGCCCGTGGGAGGACATGTCGGTGTCGGCGGGGGCGTTGACCGGCGTGATGCTGGTGCCCTTGACGGCGGGCGTAGTGGTGGGGTGGCCGGTGAGGAACACCTTGCCCGCGTCGCCCGGCATCAGGTCGAGGTCGCCGAGCTTGCCCGTGGCGATGGATGCCGGCTTGCCTTTGCCGGTGAAGAGTTTGGCGTGTGCGGTGGAGTTGTTCTTGCGGTCGACGAAGGCGACCTTGCCCTCAGCCTGGGGGCGGATGTCGAACGGCGTGCTGTCCGCGTCCGTGAGGGTCTGCACCTTCCCGGAGCGGTCGAGGTGGATCAGGTGCTTGCCGAGGGCCGCGACCGTGCCGTCCTTGACCGGGACCGCGCTGGTGATCTCCCCCTGCGCCGCGGCCGAACCGAGGGTCTTCCCCTGGGTGTCGACGGTGACCACGCGGGTTTTCGTGCTCGCGGGGTCATTCATGTCGCGGAAAGCGGTGAGCGCGGCGGTGTGGGTGGTGGTGTTGCAGGACGGGTCGAAGTAGGCGAGCGACGCGGTGAACGGAAGCTTCACCACCTTCCCCGAGGCAAGGTCGACGATCGCGGTGAACGCGCCGCCCTGCATCAGGTCCGGCTTGTTCGTGAAACTGCGCGGCGCGTAGACGACGGCGGCATGGTCGCGGTCCATCTGGCACTGGTTGCCGATCCACGAGTCCGCGGGCAGGCCCGGCTCGGACAACGTGGCCACCGTCTTCCACGCGTACGCCTTACTGCTGTCCGCGACCAGGATCCGCAGGCCGTCCCGGTCGGCGGCAGCGGTCACCGCGCGGTCGGGACTGGACTTCCAGTCCGTGCCCAGCTTCTTGTCAGGATCCGCAACCTGGCCAGGAGCCGCCGGTGGCGTGGCGGGGGGCGTGGGCGTGTCGGCCCGCGCCGATAAGCCGGGCAGCAGGCCGGTGAGCACGGCTGCTGCGGCGACCGCCGTCACCGGCACCCGCGCTCTCTTACTGAGTCTCAACAGATCTCCCTTATGCATCAATCCGCCCGCACGGCTGCGGGCGGCGACCAGTACGCGCAGGGTGCGAGAGGCCTGGCGCACTGGAAGTCGTGGGGCCGGTCTTAGCGGCGGGCCTTGGCCGCTCGAGGAGGGGCTGGGCTCTGGCCGAGTGCGCAGGGCGTGGGCGCATGGTGCGAGAGCGGGCGCCGACCAGGCCTGTCACCCGGGCCGTCCTGCGGCCCGACGGCGCGCCCCCTGAGGTAACCGTGTGTTAACGCATCCGACGCCGTCGGGTTCAGTGATAGATGTCGATGACGACGCGGTTCGGCGAGGACAGGGTGAAGACCTTGTACTGGGTGTAGTCGCCCAGTGAGAGTCCGAAGGTGACGTGGCCTTCGTAGCCCGCCGATGTCAACTGCACGCCTTTGAGGGAGGGCAGCGAGACGGCCTCAACGGCGGGGGTGGTATAGGCATCAGGCCCGGCGGAGTGGGCAAAGGCTCCGCCGGAGAGATCCAGAAGCAGATAGGACCTACCGGAGATCTGCAGGCGTCGCTCTTCGCCGGCGCCTCCCGCGCTATAGCTGCCGTCCGGGCTGACGGTGGCCTGCACCAGGGGCAAACCGGTGCCGCTCAGGTCGAGCACCAGACGGTCGCGATCAGGGTGGGATCCGGTACGCGCGTCCAGGACGCAGATGTCCGCGCACGACGAAGCGGCCGTGGCGGCGTGGGCGGGTACGGCCGAGACCGTCAGCCCTGCCAGGATGGCGGCAACGGATGCCGCCCGGCGGGCTAAGGAGGCTACCTTCATGATGAGTTCCTCACTGTTGAAAGGCACCGCAGCGCGGCTGCGCGCGGCAAGGCAAACGAACCATTGGCGGATTCCGCGATGAGAGACGCGGACAAGCCCGGACCTCGGGCGCTGAAACGCGCGTTGGTCGTCCACGTGACGCCCACCCGGAGCAGTGACCGTAAACGGGCCCGCATCGTGCCGCGCGGATGGCAGCACCCAGCCGCCGTGGACCGGGAACGGAGTCCAGCACCTCGGCGAGATGACCTGTTCCTCATGCTCTGCAGGCAGCAGATGGGTGATGCGGACATGACATTTGGGCGGGAAGTCGTGGGCTGGAGAAGAGGCGCGGCCCCTGGATGAACAACGGCTCAGACGTCTTGATCATCAGAGGCCGCCTCCGTGTGTGCTCACCGGCCGCCAGGCCTGACCTGCATGGTCAGGACCGGCTGCTCACTTCGGCAGGCAAGACGCTTCCCTCTTGCCCATCGAGGTGCGAGGGCCGGCCGCGACCAGGCGTCGGCTTGGCCGGCTCAGCCCGGGTAGGGACGTCGGGTGTACTTCTCGACAGTGACAACCGGATGGTCAGGTACAGGCTTGCCCGCGGCCTCGACGGTCAGTTCCGTAGGCCACGAGGTGCCTGGGTAGACCCCGACCACCTCCGTGGCCACATGGACCAGCGCAGCGAACCCTCCTGGCCCCGTGATGCGAAGGTCGGCCTGGTAGAACGCACGCTCACGGCCGCTATTGGTGATCCGCACCGGCAAGGTCAGCTTCGCCCCGGCGCGGTGGACGGTGAAGGCCACCAGGTCGCCCTTGGCCACGAGTGGCTTGCCGAAGTCCCCGTCTACCGGGTCGTTGGGGCGGTAGGGCAGTGGCGAAACTGGGTTTCCGCTGGGCGCGGAGGCAGCCCGCTCCCTGCCAACCCGCGCACGCTCCTCTTCCACCGTGTCCTTTGAGGCGGATGAAGATGATGGCGTGGGGGCAAGGAGAGATGGGGCGGCAGCCCCTGGCTGGCTGGTGCCGGCGCGTTCGTGCCCGCATCCAACGGTCAGTACCGCGGCCGCCAGTGACACCCCCATCACGGCGAACAGGCCCCCTGACCGCTTCCGGTCCATGTGCGGCGGCTGATCCGGGCAGGTCATCTCAACCTCATTTACAGGGGGCTATGGTACGGACGCGGTCAATGATTGCTTCTTTGGTGTCCTTGGACGCCTTCATGATGGCGGTGACGTTTCCGCAGAGCTCGTTCACATGCACCGGGCCCGCGTAGTTGGTAAACCGGCCCTCGTCGGTAACGCACTTCGGACTCTGCCCAGCGGGAGCGCTGTTCTCACACAGCTTGAGCTTCATGTACATGGGAGCGCCCATGTTGTTGTCGAACCACGCGCACGAGGCCACCCCGCCCTTCTGGTACATGAACAAGGTCCCGTACCGTCGAGAGTCGGGAAGGCGTTCGGCCCAGGTAAAGACGTAGCCGGGTCCGCACAGAGTCACCCCCTGTGCCAGCGCCTGCGGTTCGGCCTGCGCGATAGCACGACTGGCGCTGTCCGCATCAGCCGCGATCGTGACGCCGGCCACAGTAACGGTGTCCGCGTCGGCGGCAGTCGCCTGCGGGGCCGCCACGCCAAGCGAAGCGGTGGCAATGACGGCCGCTGCGGCACGCCGTGCAGTCCGTTCGGCAATTAAGGACATGAGTATTCCCAATCAATAGAATCGTGTATGCGTGACACGTCCGTCGCGACAGGCGCACACGCTCAACGCGGCAGACACCTGCCGCATGGCAGTTCCGACACCCCGGCATAGGCGCGCTGGAATGCATCGCCGCCTGCCACCGGAACGACATCGCCGCCACAGGCGTTTCGCCGCCCGCCTCCAGGCAGCCTGCGCTTCATCCGGTATCTCTCACAAGGAGAATGCCGAAGCTCTCTCGCCTGGAACGCGTGACAGAGCGAACGTGGCAGGTCAGGCCACAAACGGACGATGAAGATGCGAACTGATGCCTCATCACCTTACGAGGGGCTTACGCCTGTTTCAAATCTCTCCGAGACCGTCCGGAAATGGGCAGGACTTTGACGGGAAGCCAGGCCTCACCATTCCGGATGCACTGCCCCTCGACGCGGCCAGCAACGCACACCGCTCCGCCGATACATAACTCCCCCTCAAAACAGTTCAACCGGTATCAAGACGCGGGGTGCCGACTGGTCACTGCCCACGCTCAGGAACCCACAGCTGACACTAGCCGCCGAGCAGCCATCGCGGTGTAATCCACGGCACCCCCGATCAATATCGGACCACATACATCCGGCCAATCCCGTCGGTCGTGCAGCCCTTACACCTGGGCAAGGACTCATCTATTCCATGAGAGCAGTACGCGAACAAGTCATTCCGTGCACCGCGGCACGGCTCATTCCGGTGCCACAGACACCGTTCGGCCGGCCACTGGCTGCCTGTCCAGGTCGAGGTGCACTGCGGTGAAGCCGGCCGGGACAGCATCCCGCTACTGACCCGCTTCGGGGCCTGGGGCAATCCGACCCTGGGGATCTTCGACAGCTGGGGCGCGTCAACGTCCCGCTCGACGTGATGGCCCGCATCGCCCGCAACAAGTCGAGCGAGACCATCACCACCTTCGGCCCCAACTGGTTCAGCCGCCGCGAAGACCTCAACGCCGACATCCTCCTCCTCGGCGGCCGAAAATTCTGGACGCCCGCAGATGCGGACCTACGTACCGACGAACACTGGCGCGTGTGGCTGCAGACCTCCGCGACGCCCTGCAGCGTGCCGGATTCGGCTTTCACGACCTGTTCTCCTGGCGCACCACGTCCGCGGCGCCATGCTCCTGGAGCCGCTTGAGGACCTTGGCCCCAGCCGCCGCCGTGCAGCCAGCAGCCGCGCGACCGTCACCGCCGGACGCCCGCGGTCGGTGTCCACAGATCCGGGGCACAGCTGCAGCCAGCCCGACGAACCGGTCGTCAGCACCATCCGCTGGACGTGGGCCTGTCCGGGATCCCCGGCCGGGGCGGCAGCTGGTTGCGTGGGTGCAGACATGGGGCCGGTGGGGCGGTGGGCGTTCTCCCACAGGGGCGGACTTCGCGGCGACCAGGTTCGTGGCGACCGGCCAAGACGGGCGGCGCGTCCCGGCGAGGAGGCGGGAACGGACACCGGGCGGACCGAGCCGCAGAGCAAGCGTCGGTCCGGCAGGGGGAAGAGGAACAGACTGGCGCCATTGGGAGGGGTCTAGCGGCCATCGCGTACGCGCTGCTCGACGTCGCCGCGGCGATCCGGGAGCACACCGAAGCCACTGAGTAGCTGCGGCGGGACCCTGGGATGCCCTCCGCACCGGTCAGAGCCAGTTCCTCGGCAAGGTGGCGAGCGCGGATGCTTCGGGCCGGCAGGGCCTGGCGGCCGCATGGCATGTGGTTCGCACCCGGGCAGGTCGACACTCCGGCCGAGCGGCGGGGAGGGCAGCCGAGGAGGCGGCCAACATGGCGGCTTTCTCACGGCACAGCTTGCACACGCCGTCCCCCAGCGCGCGCTCCGCCAGGCTCGCGCGGCGGCAGCCGCACCGCGACCCAGCGGGCCGCCTACGGTCGTCGCGCCTCCCCCAGCCGTTCCTGCCCACCGCGCCATCGGCTCCCCTGACGGCGGCAGCGCCGACCGCAGCGGTTGCGCCGGATCCGCCGACGCCGATGTCTCCGCCCGCTCCGCTGGTACCGAAAGCGCATGCCCAACTCCCGCCCCCGGCGCAGCCACCAATGCCACCGCGGCCGTCGGAGCCGCCACGGCCGCTCAGCCCCACCGCCGAACACGTCGGGGCCGGTGGTGACCATTTGGCCGCCGACGCTGAATCGAACGGGCAGTCGCTGGCCGCGTACGTGCCATGGCGGCGGCCTTGCGGTCCTCGGGGGCGGTGTCAGCAAGGGGAGGTACCGTCAGTCAGTTAGGCATCCAGCAGTGTGGCTGGGTGCCGGCCGGAGGCGGATCCCGTCTCCAGCACGGCTGGAGGTTGCATGGCCCTGGACAGACGCCGAGTGCAGACCGCAGTGATCGGCCACGCCGATTCCGAGCTCCCCGTGGTCCTTCCGATAGAAGCGATAGAGCTCGACGACTTCCGCGCCCGCCATGACGGCGAGACTTACTGGTGCGGGGTGTGGCTGGGCGGGTGCGGCCACCAGCTCACCACCAAGCTGTACACGGACCGCGCCTGCCACTTCGCCCACATGCCGGACCCCGAGCACACCTCCACCTGTGCCCGGAAGGCGTCCGGGGTCTCCAGCGCGGACCACCTGTACGTCAAGCACGGCCTGCTGAACTGGATGGCGGAGCAGGACATCACCGCGACCGCCGCAATCCCCCGCGATGCGGACGGCGCGATCGGCGGGGAAGTCCTCTTCACACCCGCCGGGCACACCGGCCTGCGGGTCCTGCTCTCCGAGACGCCCAGCTCCCCCGCGCCGACGGGGGACGACGCCGCGCGCCTGGTGCTCGGCCCCGGGATGGACTCCGACCCGGACGTGTTGCTGCAGCAGGGATACGTCAACCGCATCCAGCTCATCCCCGAGGGAACCCGCCGCCGGATCCAGGTCGGCACCGAACGCCACGGCGGTACCACGGAGTGGTTCGAGCTCCACGAGGTGGAGCTCACCGATGCAGGCCTCACCACCCCGGCTGTCAAAGAGATCCGCAGGCTGCGCACCACACGGCGGCCCATCGGCGTGAGGACTCCCAAAGCCGCGCCGCCGCAGGCGCGGCCGACTGCCCAGGTCAGCGATGACGCGCACGACATCCCCTCGGAGGAACGCGCGACCGTCATGACGGCGCTCGAGCAGGCAGTCAACGACGGGCGCAGCCGCACGGAGATCCGCCGCTGGCTCAACCGGGCGGAAGAAGTGACGCACCGCGGGGCCACCGCCGAGGAGAATGATCTGATCAAGGCCGCTGTCGACGCCCTGCTGCGGCTGGAGCGCGCCGTCGGGGTGCCGACGCCACGCGAACCCACCTTCGCCGAGCGCAAGGCCCTGCAGAAGGTCGAACGGCTGCTGGGCGATCTCGCGCAGCAAAAGGCCCGTGGGGTCCGCAGCATCGCGCCCCGCCAGCGCAACCAGCTCACGCAGGCCGCGCAGCAGGCATCCAGCTGGCTCACCGATCACCAGCGCAGCCAGATCCACGCATGGCAGACCGCCCCCACGCTGTCCGCTCCTACGCCGCGTGCCCCCCAGCTGCCGGCGCCCGGCCGGCCACCGCGTACCCCGCCCGCTGCTTCCAGCCGCAAGCCCTACGACGCGGCCATGCTCGCCGACGGGGTCCGGGATGTTCTGGAGCACGCAGCCAGGCTAGGGGAGACCGTGACCTTCACCAGCCTGTGCGCCCAGGTCAAGAAGCTGGGCGAGCTGGCAGAACCCGATCAGGTGCAGGTGCTTCAGCGGGTGAAGCCGACCGCTCGCCCCCGCAGCCCGAAGCCTCAGCGCCCAGCTCCGCTCACCGCCCTGATCACCGATGAGGCGGGAGGCATGCATCCCCTCTACCGCAAGCTGGCCGACCATGCCGGTCATCACCTGCCCCAGCAGGCCAACGGCGTCTGGACCAGCACGGTTGAGATCCTGCACGACCGCTACCGCACCCCGTAGCAAGCTCAGCACTATCAACGGCTGCGGCACCCTAGCGGCCACCGAACCGGATATCACCGGAACAGGCGGCACTGCATGGCTCGGGTTGATGCCTGCCAGACGCGGCTCAACTCCGTCCGTGCTGGGGTGGCGCAGCCAACGCCGTCCTACCCAACGAGGTCTCGGTCCGAGGTGACATCGTTCCCGCCCGCTCGGCACGAGCGGCCCGCGCAGCGCGGCAACTCGATCACCGCGGCCTGGTGGCGACGCTGGACGCGAACCTGCTCAATCGGGACCAGCCCGCAGTCCCCGTGGGACCGCTCGAGGGGTGGCAGCCGGTGAGCCGCCGCACCCGGCCCGCTGGTGCTCCCGACGACCTTCTCCGCGCGGCAATCCCGGCGACCAGCTGCTGCTCGGCGCCGTCGTCGCGGCGGCCGCGCTTACCCTGGCGGATGGAACGTGACGGTCGCCTCCCACAACGGAGACTGGTGGCACTACACCGCCGGAGCAGTCCAGTTCACAGCTGACCTGATCTCCGGAGCCCTTGAACCCTGGGGCCTGCCCCCCGTCCGCCCCGAGGTCGTAGCCGTCGCTGGCGGAGCGTAAGCCTTGCCAAGAGGACTGTCCCCATACCTGCGAGCTGCGCCGCTCCATAGCACGCAGCGTTCACCGGCACCGGTGAACGCGGGATCATGGTTGCTGGCAGGCCGACGCAGCGGCCGACCACCACTGCTGGACGCCTACGCAAGGTCCGCATACATGGCGTCCGGATCGATACCGAGGGCGTAGTCGACGGCGGCGCGGACACGGTAGACATCGGCGTCCGAGACGGATTCGTCGTCCTCCACGTCGCTGCGCCACTGCGTGATCTCGTTGGGGTGCCAGCCGTCGAAGTTCGCCGGGATCTTCACCGTCGTCGCGGCCCGTCGAAGCTCCTCGAACTGGGCGGCATCGGCGACGGGGGCAGGACGCCGGTCCGGGACGCTCGCCGATCCGTCTGGATCGATCACGTGCTTGTCCTTGCTCATCGGTCGTCTCTTCTTCACGTCGGCCTGCGTGGCCGGCTTACCAGCGGTCACGTCGTCGGCACACATGGCGCAGAGGTGAGACCTTCACGCAAGGCATACCGGCCTCAACGACCACCAGGCATTGCTGTAACGGCTGGCCCCTCGCCCGAAGTGGGCTCTGCTGGTCTGCGGCGAGCGGGGTGTCTCGCACCAGGCTGAGCGTTCCCACCAAGAGGCGGGTGGACAGAGGTGGGGCGGGTGCCAAGCGGTCTCATGGTCGGGTCGCCTGGGGGCGTCACCCCTGGGTGACCCCACTTCTCAGGGTCTGGCGGACTGGATCGCCTCCTGCAGGTTGCTCACGGCCTGCTCGGCGTGCGCGCGGACGCTGTCCCAGGCAGCGGTGAAGTCACGGACCGGGAAGTGCAGCCCCAGCGTGTGGTGGGCGTCGGCGAGTTCCGGCCGCGGTTTGGGGTGGACGGCGGAATTGCGGATGACACGGATCTGGTCCAGGAGCTGCACGGCCTGGTGGACCGCGTCGCGGTCGAGCGCGGGCAGCTTGTCGGCGAGATGTTCCTCAAGGCGCAGCAGCCCAGAGCCCGGGGTGCGGCCGGGCACCTTGAAGTCGCGCAGGATGTCGGTCAGGACGACCAGCCCGGAGTTGTACGCCGCTTCGTCGTCGACGTCCAGGGCGAGGAGGCTGGAGCGGTCCATGGGCGGCCGGACGACCAGGTTTCACCGAAGACCAGCTCGTCGGTGACGTCGAGGAAGTTCAGCGCACGCAGCAGCGCGCGGGGCTCGGTGAAGGACCACGCCTGCGGCGGCGCGGGAGGCGCCAGGTGAGCGGTGACCTCGGCCAGGTAGTGGTCGTGGATGGTCATGGCGTCTACCTCCGGGTGGACAGCCGACCAGGATAGAGGGGCGGGCCAGCTGGGAGCACGCGCTTTCCGGGGGTGGGCATCGGCCCTACTCGGTGTGCCACGCCTTCCGCAGGGCATCCTGCGCCGTCTGCCCAGTCCGTCCGGCGGGACACCCGGGCCGGGGAGTGTCTTGCGGGCCTGGGTGAACTTCGCTTCACCGGCAGACCAAGCGCCGGCACAGCCGGACTCCTGGGAAGGGAGCCGTACCGCTCGGGGCAGGTACGGCTCCCCAGCCAAGGGGCCAAACCCGGCCCGGCCTGTCAGCGACCCGGTTGCCCCATCCATGTGTACGGCCCCAGTGCGCTCTACGCGACCCGGCCCGTCACGCCCGTGCACGGCATTCCCTCGTACGGATGCTTCTGCCTGTACCAGACAACCGCAGGCCGCACCGGAACCGTCTCTTGGGGTATACAGATCGACGCGGCGCACATCAGCGAACCCGGCCTGGCCGTCCTGGACATCGCCGCCTCCGACGAAGGCACCGCCCGCCAGATCATGGACAGCCTCCAGCAGATGTGGGCGACCTCCGGCATCGCCCACATCTGGCACATCCCCGGCGAGCCCGGGGTGCGGGCGCGGGTGTAACCGGATGTACGCGACGGGCCCGGTACGTTCGAGGGACTGGCTGAGCCGAAGTACTGCGATGGGACCGGACGCCCCTGAGGGTTGGGCTGTGCCCGGAACTGACGGGGGGCACTTAGCGACCCGGCAGCGTTTCGCGGGTCCACAGGCTGCTCAAGGGCCGGTTCAACGCACCTCGACGTTCCGGCCGGGTCCGACGGGAAACTGCATCAAGGAGTACATCGGTGGCACTTTCGCGGCCCGGTTGGTTTCCCGAGCGCGACGCCTGGTGGGCCGAAGCCCTTGGCACGGAGGTGGCCGGTCATCTGGAACCGCTGGGCATCGACGAGGAAGGCCGCCTGCACCTACGGTGCGCCGATCCTGCCTGGGCCAGGCAGACCACGGTGCTCTCGGATGTCATCACCGCTCGTCTGAACACGGCCCTGGCAACCCGCGGCAGCAGCTTCGCCGGGATCGTCGTCACACCCACCGCGCAGCATTGAGCCCTGGTGCATGGCCAGCGGGCTCGCGGCCAGTTGCCGGCCGGTCCGGCAGTGCCCAACGCAGGCGTACGGCCCGCGTCGGCAGGTCGGACCGGCGGCACCGTGGTCCAGACGCGGCCGCCCTCTCCGTCCGGTCAGGCCGCCAGCGGCAGCGCCGCCCGCATTTCCTCCACGGTCCGCGGGCACGACCCGCCCCCAGCGCCACCTCGACAACGCGCACTACTGCTCCCCCAGCCTCGAGCAGTTGCCCCTCGTTCTTCGCGGTCGCCTCCGGGGTCCTGCACCCACGACCTACATCACACTGAGTAGTCAGATTTCACTCACTGTGTCCGGATGGGATATGCTGCCGCTCGGCTTCGTGCAGCTGCCGGGCTTCTCAGCGTCCCGTCCCGTGACCGTGACGCGTCTTCAGAGCCCCCTTGGGTGCTTCGCATCAGCACGTCAGAACTGTTGTGCTCTCACCGTGCCGTCCATGTTCGGCCGCGCGGGATCACGGGCCCGTGTGCGGCCGTCCTTGAAAGGACGTTGCGATGACGACGCATCATGCCCGCAAGAGCGCCGCCAAGACGCGCTCGCAGGAGACGGGGGAATCCCGCCGGGCCGCGACAGCCGTGGTCCGGCAGGACAGGATCACCTCCCGCAACCTGGTGATCCCCAAGCGGTACGTACTGGCTGGCTTTTCCGGCCGCTACCCCGGTGTACGCCGGGACGAGCAGTGGCTCGTGGACGTCTTCGACGCCACCGAAGGAAACGGGCTGCCCCGGGGACTTGCCCCGTACAAGGCTCCTTCCCACTCGTGGGAGGCCTTCGTCCAGGCGGAACTCAACGGGCGTTCCGCACCGTTGGATCCGGTCGGCGAAGTGGCGCCGCTGCGCGACTACCAGGAACCCGAAGTGGGCCGCCCCGCGGCGGCCCTGCGGGTAGGAGCGCCCGGCTATCTGTGGGCGTATCCGACCGGTTCGGGAAAGACCGCGATGGCGGTGCGCGCTGTGAGCGGCCTCTCGCCGCGCCGGGGCCGGAACATCCTCGTGATCACCCGGCTGTCCGTCATCCCCGCCTGGCAGAGCGCGATCAACAAGTTCGCGACCGACAGCCACCGGTGGGTGGTGATCAACCCGGAGCGGCTGTGGCGGGTGATGCGGCATCCGCGTGCCCGGCTGAACCGGATGCCGATGGACGCGGCGGCCCGCCTGCTGACGCAGGAGGGGGTGTCCCGGTGCGACTGGGACGCGGTCGTCGTGGACGAGTGCCACATGCTGGCCAACGCGGAATCCCAGCGCGCCCAGATGGTGCGGCGCCTGGCCGAACGCTCCGACGGCAGCAGGGCCTTCACCCTGTGGGCCTCGGCGACGCCGTTCAGCACCCCGCAGGAGAGTGCCTACCTCGCCGACCTGATCGCGTTCGCCGCGAAGACGGATCCGCCGGCCGATCTCGGTGACTACCGGATCTGGCTCAAGGGCCTGGGGCTGAAACTCAACAGCGACGAGCGTGGGCGCTGGTACCACCGCATCAATCGTCTCGACGTCACCGAACTGCGCGCGCTGTTGTACGAAGCGGGAGTCGGGGCGGCGGCCACGGCGATGGATCTGGGGCTTCCCGCGCAGGAGCGGGAGGTGGTGGCGATCACGCTCTCGGCGTCCGACCGTGTGGAGTACGCCAAGGCGTGGGAGGAGTTCCGCCGCTCCCAGGGACTCGCGGTCTTCCACGGCAGCGAGCCGGGCTCGTATCGGGTCGAGGCGCTGCGCAAGGTCCAGAAGGCCTCCCGTCTCAAGGCGCCGTATGTGGCACGGCTGGTTGTCGAACAGGTCGCGCGGGGCTTCCAGGTGGTGGTGCCGATGTGGTTCGTGGAGTCGATCGACGAGACGGCCGTGTGCATCTCCCGTGAACTGAAGGCGGCGGGACTGGACGACCGGGTGGTGGCGATCACCGGACGCGATGCGCATCTGCGCGAGGCCAAGAGAGTCGCGTTCCAGACCGGTCAGGCCAAGGTGATGGTCCTCAACGCGCTGGAGGGCATCAACGCCCAGGCCGGCGAGGCCAACACCGACGGCAAGGGAACCCGTGCCACCAGCACACCGAGGGTGTGCGTGATCGCGGATGTGCTCACCGGCGGCAAGCGTGCCCTGCAGGCCGAGGGCCGTACCCAGCGCGACGGTCAGCGGGCCCCGGTCATCTACGCGTACGCGGCCGCGACCGGGGAGCAGGAGTGGATGGCGGCGACCTTCCGGTCCCTGTCCAACACCTTGAGCCTGAACACCAACGACGCGGATGCCGCGATGTTCGACTACCTCGCCCACCAGATCGCCTCCCGGGACGGTGTCTGATGCCCTCTTTCAGCCTGGCCACCCGGCCCTGGATCGACGTGCGTGACCTGTCGGGCGAGCGGCACACCCTCAGCGGGGCCGCCGTCCTGGACCGTGCCGACCATCTCGTCCTGGACATCGCCGACCCTCTGCAGCACGCCGCCGTCGTCCGGTTCCTGGTGACCGTCGCCATCGCGGCGGGCCTGGCCCCCGCCATGGCGGACGAGTACGCGCTGCGCTGCGCCCAGGCCGGGGCGGTCGACTGGGGCAAAGCCGCGGTCTGGCTGGAGGAACGGGCCGATGACTACGACCTGTTCCACCCCGCGCGCCCCCTCTTCCAGGACACCTCCCTCAATCAGCTGGCGCGCTCGTGCACCCTGCCGGCGCACTATCTCGACCACACGTCCGCCGCGGCCATGGGTCGGCCGCTGCTGGGCGACCACCGTCACCTCAACGCCTTGCTTGCGCCGCTGGCGCCGGCGAAGGCGGCGCTGCTGCTGCTCACCCAGCAGATGTGGGCCGTCGGCGGGCGAATGCGCTGCTCGGACGCCGACTACGGGCCCGGCTCCAACTACGCCTCGCACGCCACGGCGACCGGCGCCCTGGTGTGGGTTCCGCACGGCACGCTCGCCACCGTGCTGTCCTGGCGGACCGTGCCGCTGACAGAACTGGGCATGGCGAACTGGACCTACCGGCCCCGCGGTCAGGTCAAGGAACGGCTCATGCCGTTCGGGGAACTGGACGCGCTGACCTGGCTGCCGCGCCGCACCCTGCTGTGCGCCGGACCGGACGGCCAGGTCGCGCGCGCGTACTTCGCCCAGGGATGGCACCGGGCCCCCTTCGCCGTCGGCCAGCCCGGCGTGGTGGACCTCGTGTCCTCGAGTACCGGTAAACGCCAGTCAGCCGACTGCCTGGACAGTCCCGACGACCTCGTCCCCCTGGTGGAACGCTGGTGGAACGCCCCCGAGGGATCCCTGCCCCAGCTCATGCGGCAGGCCTCGCAGCAAAAGGGCTGCCCGGTGCCTCCGGTCCGGGTGATCGGCCTGGCCGCGGACCGCAAGAAACTCCTGAACATGCGGGACGTCACCATCCCGGCCGGTCTGCTCACCGACCCGGCTGCCGCAGAGGCAGCCGCCTTCCTCGATCAGGCCCGCCGCCGCACCCGCAAGCTGCCCGTGCACCTGCCGGACCTCTCCGGAAGCGGGCTGCTGTGCGACCCCGCCTTCCGCAGCGCGGACGAGGCCGCCCGCGCCCGCCTCACCGCCCGCGCTTTCCGGATCACCACCTCGGGCGCCGCGGCCACCGCGCTCACCCGCGCCCAACTGCACCGCGCCCTCGCCCCGGCCCAGAAAGACCACCACGTGTCCCTGTTCGTCACCGCCGACTCCACCGCACCCAGCGAACAGAGCACCGGCTCCCAGCTGGAGAAGCGGCTGCACGGCATCCGCCACAGCGACCACGGCCGCGCGCTCCTTGGCGATCTGCGCCGCTGGGCCGCCGCCCCCACCCCCGCCAATGCGGCCGTCGAGGTGATCACGCGGAACCTGCCGGCCGGCCACCGCGACCCGGCGATGATCACCGCCGCGCTGTATGCGATCCACAGCCAGCACCAGGCCTCTCCGTACGGCCGTACTCCGCTGCCCCGTCTGATGCGCGCGTTTGGCAGCGGCACGGCCTTCGGCCCGCGGCACCAGCCCACCGACACGCAGATGCGGTACCTGCTGGCCACCGCCCGCCCGCGGCTGCTCCTGCCCACGCTCGCCAACCTCGTCCGCTACGCCGCATCCCACAACATGACGCCGTCCTGGACCGCGCTCACCGACGACCTGACCCTCTGGAGCCCGGCCATCCGCGAGAAGTGGGCCGCGCTCTTCTACACCAGCCAGCCCCTCAACGAGATCGGAACACCCGCCTGATGGCCCTCGCCGACATCACCGCCGACCCCCGCCTGATCGACACCACCAGCCAGAGCGGCGACTTCGTCGTCCTGCACACCCTCACCACCTACTCCGGCGTCTCACTCAACCGCGACTTTGGGAACGTGCCCAAAACCGTGCAGTACGGCGACGCGCTGCGCATGCGCGTCTCCCCCCAGTGCTGGAACCGTGCGGTACGCGAGTTCTTCCGCACCTACGCCGGTGAAAGTGCCGAACAGGCTGAACGCTCACGTCTCCTGCCCCAGCAGACCGCCCGACGCCTCGCCGACCTCGGCTTCCCCGAGGAAGACTGCGCCGTCCAGGGCGCGCTCATGGTCGCCGCGGCTGGCATGTGCGTCGACGACAGCGACCCCGCCCGCACCCGCGCCATCGCCTACGTCCCCGGCAACGCCCCCGACCGCCTGGCCGAACTCGCCGCCGACGTCTGGGACGACACCAAAGACGCCCGCCACGAGATGCGCGAGAAGATCGACAAGGCAGCCGCCCGGCGCGCCAGGCCCACCGGCAAGAGCTCCGAAGCCAGCCTCGACGACCACGAAAGCCACGGCGAGGACGGCGAAGCAGCGGGGCGGAGCAAGGCGGGCAAGGGCGACAAGGAGAAGGGCCTGTCGGCCCCCAAGAGCATCCCCGCGCAGCTCGCCCGCCGGGCAGCGGCAGCGTTCGCCCCGGCCACCGCCGTCGAACTCGCCATCTTCGGGCGCATGCTCACCGAAGTCCCCGACGGCACCCTGTACTCCGCCGCCCAAGTCGCCCACGCCTTCAGCGTCGACCCCCTGGCCACCGTCACCGACGACTGGACCGCCAAAGACGACTGGCAAGACCTCGGCGTCTTCGGCGCCGCCGGCAAGGGCACCACCTTCCTCGCCTCCGGCACCCTCTACCGCTACGCCGCCCTGGACCGGCGCGCCCTGCGCACCACCCTCGCCCGAGGCACCAGCGCTGAGGATGCCGAACGCCTGGCCCGGCTCGGTGAACAGCTCTTCCTGACCGCCCTCACCTACGCCACCCCCTCCTCGGCCCGCTCCCGCACCGGCTCATCCGCCCTCCCCACCCTGACGATCGCCGCCACCACCAACCACCCCCTGACCGCCGCGGTCTGCTTCGAAAGCGCCATCGAAGCCCCCGCCGCCGTCGCCGCCAGCGAACGCCTCGCCGGCTACCTGCGCCGCACCCAGCGCCACACCCCGCTCCTGGGCGGCATCTGCCGCTGGCTCCCGCCCGCCGGACAGCCCTGCCCTCAGCTGCCCGCCACCCTCACCCTCGAAGAAGACTGACCGCCATGCCCACCGTCCTCCTGCGCCTGTCCGGCCCCTTTCAGGCCTACGGCGTACACCCCGCCTTCGAGGCCCACCAGGACACCCTGCCCCGGCCCACCAAATCCGCCGTCATCGGACTGCTGTGCAACGCCCTCGGCTACGACCACAGCGCCGACACCCGCCACCTGGCCGCCCTGCACTTCGCGGTACGCGCCGACCGGCCCGGCCACCTCGAACGCGACGACCAGACGGCCGGCAACGGCCGCTTCCCCCTCGACGTCCTCACCGCTTCCCGCCACCCCCAACTCGCCGCCGACCCGCACCGCTTCACCTACGCGGCCCCGCGCGAGACCGACGCCCACGGCGCCGCGAGCTGGAAACCGGAGACCCGCAAGACGGTCATGGGCGACCAGACCTACGTCGCCGACGCCGCCTTCCTCGCCGGACTCACCGGACCCCGGGAACTGACCGACACCCTCCACCAGGCCCTCGCCCGCCCCGCTCGGCTCCTCTACCTCGGCCGCCGCTGCTGCCCGCCCGCCCACCCCATCGCCCACGGCACCACCGACCACGCCGCCGACTGGCCCGACCACGTCCCCCTGCTGCCCGAAGCCACCATCGCCGAGCCCGTCTGCTGGCAGCAGACCACCGATCCCACCGCACCCGCCCTGCCCGAATACCCGCCCACCAGCTACCAGCTGCGCGACCACCGCACCCTCGCCATGAGCAGCCGCCCCACCACCCCGCCCCCCGGAACCGAGACGCCATGACCATCACCACACACGACCTCCTCGACTTCGGCCTGCCCTCCCCCACCCAGGCCGTCCTCCAGGTCTGGCGCAGCGCCCTCGTCCTGGCCCCCCGCACCGCCACCGCCTGCACCGACGCCTACGTCATGCACCAACTCGTCGAACGCGGCCTCGGCCTCGTCACCACCACCGGCAACCGCAACGGCCGCACCCTCTACACCGCCGCCCGCAACCCCGCCCGCCACAACCCCCGCAACCCCCTCACCCTCCACGCCGGCCCGCCCCACACCCTCCTCGTCCAGACCCCCTCCCCGCCCGACTGGACCCCCCTGCAAAAAGCCCAGGCCCTCACCAGCGCGCGCACCGAACTCGTCGAACAGACCTGGAAAACCGGCGACACCGCCGAAATCCGCACCATCGCCAGCCCCCTCGTCACCAAAAACAACGACGACCGCCAACGCCGCAGCGTCCCCCTCACCAACCCAGAGGCCTGCGGAACCTGGCTCCACGACCGCCTACACAAAGCAGGCTGCGCCCTCAACCGCCACGACATCACCATGAACGACCCTGAACACACCCACCAACAAGGCCGGACCATCACCCTGCGCCACTTCCACGCAACCGTGACCGTCACCGACCCCCACGCGTTCACCAAAATGCTCACCACCGGACTCGGACACAACCGAGCCTGGGGCGCCGGACTCGTCCTCGCCCGCCACACCAACTAACAGTAAAACCACACCAGAACCCCAGCTCGCGAAGCTTGCGACCCCTGCACCAGGGGATGAACGGCCGCGGTGGGTACCGCGCACGCCGAGGCGGACCTGCGACCCCTGCACCAGGGGATGAACGGCGGGCGGTCGCCGCGTACGAGGAGCGGAAGGCCTGCGACCCCTGCAACCAGGGGATGAACGTTCATGGGTCAATTGGTCGGGGCCGATGGGCACCTGTGACCCCTGCGCCAGGGGATGGACGGGCACGGCCCGGGGTGCTCACGACGCGCGGCCCCAGTCACCCCTGCGCCAGGGGATGGACGGTGGTCAAGGTTGGCTCGTCTTTCTGGTATCGCCTCCTACCCCTGTACCAGGGGATGACCGTTTGCCTATGCCCCCCTTGGCGGTGTCCTTGATCTCGCCCCCGCACCAGGGGATGGGCGCGACTCGGCGCGCTCCAGTTCCGGCGCGAAGCCTGCGGCCCCCTGCACCAGGGGATGAACGGACGGTGGTGATCGCGTCGAGGGCACCATCCAGCCGGGCCTCTGAATCAGGGGATGAACGGGACTAGATCGCCTCGTGCGAGACGCGGGCCCACTCCGCCCCTGCGCCAGGGAATGTACGGCTGAGCGCTGGGGATGGTTGCGCCTGCTACATGTGAGCCCCTGCACCAGGGGGAAGAACGGACCATACCCACGGATTTCCGGGATGTGATCCTCAACGGCCCCTGCATCAGGGGATGAGCGACACACCAGCTCATGGGTGAGCTTGTCTGGCCCTCCGGCTCCCTGCGCCAGGGGATGAACGGCGATGTGTGGCCAGGAGCTGGATGGTGCTGGTCTGACACCCCTGCCCACCAGGGGATGAACGGAGAAACCCGGCGAACTTCTGGGCGCCGTCACTCTGAGCCCCCGGCACCAGGGGATGAACGCTTCCCTATGCCGCCCTTGGCGGTGGCCTTGATCCCGACCCTGTACCAGGGGATGGGCGGGCGATCATCCGCTGTGGCGTGGGCTGACTGCGCTGAGGCCCCTGGAGCAGGGGATGAACGGACGGTGGCGATCTTGGCGCCGACGAACTTCAGCTGAGACCCTGCACCAGGGGATGGACGCCAGATCCACTCCGCCTTCACCTTCCTGCAGAACTACAGAGCCCCTGCGCCAGGGGATGCACGGATCACGACCGGGGTGACGCCTCGGCTGCGCCGTGACCTCTGATTCAGGGAATGAACGGTGATCGTGCATTGGGAAGCTGCCCGGCTTCTGCTGCCCCTTGTGTCAAGGGATGACCGCTCGCCTACGCCGCCTGTGTCGGCGGCCTTTTGTTCCGCCCCTCCCTCCCCGGGAGCGATGCCAGGGTGCGTACGGCCGCAGGAGCAGGCGTGCGGCGAGACGCACACGACCGCTAGTAGTGCTTGGTCAGGTTGGTGCGGGGTCGGGGATGTTGCGGTGACAGGTGGGGCAGGCGCCGGTCCAGGCTGCGAGGAGTATCTGCACTTC
>NZ_JBHWUR010000077.1:0-35367 GCF_042737755.1 Streptomyces sp. NPDC059994 | reverse complement strand
TCCCGCGCCGCCTGCGCCCTTGCCTCCCGCGCCGCCCGCGCCCTTGCCTCCCGCGCCGGCCGCGCCCTTGCCCGCGCCGCCCAGCCCCCGCCCGCCGCCCTTCGGCAGGTTCTTCAGACCGCCGTCCAGGATGTCGTCCAGGCCACGGCCCGCACCGCCGCCGAAACTCTTGAACAGCCGCTCGCCCAGATCCTCGGAGAGCTTCTTGCCCAGCCCCTTGCCGAACAGGTTGCCCAGCAGCTTGCCGAGCCCTTCGCCGAGCACCGAGAACGGGCCGCCCAGCAGACCGCCGATGGCACCGAACTTCACCGCGTCGAGCGTGAACTGCTTGTTCCACTCCGTACGGTTGCCCATGCCCATCTGCGTGAGCTGGAGGACCGCGTCGAGCAGCAGACCCCCGGCGATCCCGATGATCATCTGCAGGACGATCTGGGTGATCAGGAAGCGGGCCAGCAGGATCACCGCCACGCGGAACTCCGCCGCCACCAGCGCCAGCCACGCCTCAGAGAGGCCTCCGGTGACGGAGAGCAGGGCCTGGGCGAGGGCGATCTGAGCGATCAGCAGCACGAGTTGGCCGAAGATGGCCCACTTGGTGTACTCGACGTCGGCAGCGGTCTTGAAGGCGTTGTCGGCCAGGGCCTCGGCCTCCTTCCTGGCCTGGCCCAGCACACTGTTGTCGCCGCCGACGAACTGGTTGGCGTACTGCAGGAACCCGGTCGCGGTCTCGCCCTCGAAGTCCGCCTGCACCTGCCGGACCACTTCCCGCAGCAGCTCCTCCAGCTGGCCGAACTTCTGGGCGGCTTGCCGGTACTCACGGCTGACCTCGCGCAGCTCGTCCTCGTTCGCCTGCGGGAAGTCCACGCCGCTCAACGTCTTGAGGAACGTCGCCCAGCCGCCGGATATCTCAATCGCCATCGTGTACTGCCGTGGTCCGTCCGTGTGCTAACGCCAAGTGGGGGGGGTGTGCTCCATGAGCCGGTGCGAGGGGGCGGGCCGGTGGGGCCGGACCGCCGCGTCAGCCGTGCAGGCCCTTGGCGATCCGGTCGGCATCCGTCTCGGCGTCGTTCAGGCCGTCCGCCGCGCCCTTGCCGCTGGTCCCGAACCGCTCCAGGAGGTCGGAGAACGCGTCGAGCCCGGTGGAGAGTCCCTTGCCGTGCTCCTCGACGAACTTGTGGTACTCCTTCGCGTACGCGTCGTCCCGCCCGCCCGCGGTCTTGTTCTGTATGTTGATGTGCTCGATCAGGGTGTGGAGGTCGGCGGTGATGGTGGACATCTCGCCGAACTGGGCGAAGCGTTCGGCGAGGTTGTCGGGGATGGCCATCCGCCGGCCGCCGTGGTTCTCAGGCATCGAACGCCTCCTCGTCCCGCCGGCGCGCGGCCGACCGGTCGGCCGGCGCGGTGTCGCCCAGCAGACCGGCGGCCAGCCCGTCGGGGCGCATGGCCCGCAGCGGCGCCAGCAGGTCCTCGATGCCGCTGCCTCCGAACAGCCCCCGCGCGAGGTCGCCCTGTTCACCCACCAGCGGCCGTACGCTCTTGCCCACCTTGGCCGTCATGGCGTCCCGGGCCTCGTTGACAGTGGACTTGACGACGTCGGCGAGCTGGGCGGGGGGCATTGTGCGGTAGTCCTCGGTGTGGAACTTCAGATCGGTGAGGCGTCCTCGTGTGTCGACGGTGGCGCTCACCAGCCGGCCCCGGGAGGTGGCCGAGGCGGTGACGGTGGCGAGTTCGGCCTGCATCTCCTGCACCCGGCGGGTGTGCGCGGCCAAGTCGGCCATCGCCTCTTCGAGTTGCTGCTCCAACGATGCCATCAGGTGTCCTCTCTTCCTGTCGCGCGGGCGGTGAGGGCCGCGACGGCGTTCTCCAGGTCGGCCACCGACAGACGCGCCGGGGCGGGTCCGGCCGGGTTGACGCAGAGCTCGTAGCCGTCCGGCACCCACGCGAAGACCTCTTCGGCGGGCAGCAGCTGATGGGCGAGTGCGCCGGCGGCGTGCAGATGTGCGGCTTGGCTGAACACCGGGACGACGGGGGTGCCGTCGGGGGCGCAGGCGAGGACCGGGCCTCCGTGGGGCGCGGTGAGCACCGCCAGCCGTGCCTGGACGACGGCGACGGCGATGTCCTCGTGCGGACCGTAACCGGTGGCGGCGAGCTGGGCGGCGGCGTCGACCGGGTCCGTGGGCCGGGGCCAGCCCATCATGGCGGGCGAGGGCCGGTAGGCGGTGTTGTCCTGCCATTCGACGATCTCGCCCCGGCTGTCCGAGCGCCACTGGCCGAGGACGGCCCATACCGGCGGGGCCTCGTCCTCCTCCTCGTGACGTGCGCGCCATGCCGGGTCGAGCATGCCGAACCAGTGGTCGGGGGCGTGCCGGGCGGCTTCCCGCACGTCGTCGGGGGGCTCGGGCACAGCGGCCGCCGCATCGGCGGCTCCGCGCGGTTGCGCGGTGGTGGTGTTCATCGTTCCGTCTTCTCGTGGTTCGTGGTCGCGCTCGTGTCTCGGACCGCCCGGCGGCCGCGCCTCGCTCACCGCCCGATCACTCCGGGCGCGGAGTCCGGCTCGGTGCCCCAGACCTCTTCCTCCTCGGAGAGCCACACGTTGGGTGTCCGCCCCGCCCCGGCGCCGCCCGGCGCCCCGCCGCCGCCCCCGCCCATGCCTCCCATGGGCGGCATGTAGGGCATCCCGGAGCCGGAGGCCCCGCGGCCGAGGGCGCGGCTTTCGGCCGCGGCGACCTGTTTGGCCCGGTCCGCCAGCGCCGCCTCCGCGGCGCTCTCACCCAGTGCGGCGCGGACGCGGCTGCTCATGCCGCTGCTCATGACGGACTGGTTGACGGGGTTGCCGTTGCTGTCGAGCATTCTGCGCAGCCCCGCGCCGCCGGTCTTCGCCACACCCAACTCGCCGCTGGAGGCGGTGCTGACGGTCGCGCGGCGCGGCGGGCCCCAGAGCTCCTCGCCGGACTTGTTGGCGCTGCGGATGAGGCGCGAGTCAGTGTTGAGGGATTCCCGGATCCGGCGCAGTTCCGCGTTCGGGTCCCGCGCGCCGGCGCCGGCGCCGGTGGAGATGGCGGCCGGCGGCTGGATGCGGGAGCCCTTGGGAAGGATGAGGGGCTTTTTGCCCTTCCCCAGGACGGGTTTGCCGTTCGCTCCCGTGACGGCTCCGGTCCTGGGGTCGATGACGGCGCCCGGCGGAATGAGGATGGGCATGCCCTTCTCGTCCCTGAGCGGTTTGCCGTCCGGGCCGAGCACGGCCTGTCCGAACGAGCCGCCGGTGTTCTGGCCGTTGTTGCCCCCCTGGGAGCCGCCGCCCAGGAGATCCTTGGTCTTGGAGCTGGTTCCGCCCTTCGGGCCCGAGCTCAGGCTCTTCGGTACGGGGGGCGGTTTCACGGTCTGGTGCTGACCGCCACCTCCGCCCAGGCCGAGGTCTCCTCCGCCCGCCCCGCCGCCCTTCTCGCCGCCCTTCTCGCCGCCGCTGCCGCCGGATCCAGGCGGCGGCGGGCCCGCCCCGGGGCCGGGCCCCGGTCCCCCGGTGCCCGCCGTCAGGAACTTGTTCGCGTCGTCCTGGGTGAATCGGAAGGCGAAGTCGGGGTCGACCGTGTGCAGATGCCGGGCGGCTGCGACGTAGGAGTTGGCGATGTTCACCACCGGCACGTGGGCGGGCTGGTCGAGCCGCGTCTTGACGTCGTCCCACCAGCTGATCTTGGCGGCTCGCTCGAAGTTGAACCAGAAGCTCTCGTCCGCGGGCGACCCGGTCGCCTTGAACAGGTCCCGGAACTTCGCCGAAATCGAATCGAGGGTGTCGGTCCCCTCTATGGTGACGGGAGTGCTCGCGGGGGCGGGGAACTTGCTGAACAGGTGCCACATCGGCATGGCCCGCGGGTCTCCCCACCATCCGTCCCACACGCCCAGCAGATTCTTGAACTCCTTGGTGAGGGTGGTCCCGGTGTCACGCAGCGTCTTGGCGACCTGGCCGCCGTCGAGGTACTTCCCCGTCTCGGCGACGGCGCGCGCGGCGGACACCAAGGTGGCCTTCATGAGCCCCGCGGCCTCGCCCTGCAGGTCGCTGTCTCCCTCGCCGACGTCACCGGACCAGGTGACGAACTGCTGCTCCCACGTCGTCAGCCACTTCCCCATGGCGTCGAGGGTGTCGGCGGCCGCGTTCAACGACGTGGCGTTGATGACGTTGTTCCCGACGGGCTGCAGCGAACGGACGATGGTGTTGGACGTACCGGTGAAGTCGGCGAGGGCGCCCTTGTCGTTGCCGTAGTCGTTCCAGTTGTACTTCAACCCGACGACGAAGGTCATGGACCTGCCGAAGGTGAAGGACCATTCGTACCAGATGTCCACATCGAGGTCTTTGCGCTCGGCTGTGGTGTAGTACCCGCAGTAGTGCTTGGCGATCCACTGCGTCGCCGTGGCCCCCACGTCGGCCACGGCGAGGCGGTTGATCTTCCCCTTGACGTCGCCCGCGCTCTTGGGGTCGGCGAACGCGAGGATCATCTCGTCCCACACGGTCGACACGGTGCTGCCCCAGTCCTGCGGGGCGGGACCGGCGTGGGGGTCGGGGGTCACGGGGGGCACAGAGGTCCTTCGGGTCCGGGTGTCAGGGGGTGCTGGTGGCGGGCGGCTTGGGGCCGGCGGTACCACCACCGGGGCCCGAGAGCAGGTTGTGCAGGGTGCCGGCGAGGTCGGTCACGGAGATGGCATGGGCGTCCCGCTCCCCTTCGCCGAGCAGGAGGTCGACGTCGTCCATGGCCGACGCCAACTCGTTGACCTTCCCCTTGCCGTGTTCCAGCCGGGTGTGGAGCCCGGTCGCGAACGTCGTGAAGAGGGTGCCGAGGGTCTGCGCGGCGAGGAACTTCTCCGGCACGCCCAGCGCGAGGTGGGCCGAGGGCTTCTCCCCGCCGTAGTTGGCCAACTGCGGGTAGAAGGGGGAGGTGTTCAGGTCCGACTCGAACTGGGCCACCCAGTCGATGTACTTGCGCAGGGCGTCCTCGGTGAACTTATAAGTGCCACCGCCGTTCTCGGTGGGCATGGGCGGCGCTCCGATCCCGCGGCCGCTCAGGCGCCCTGGAGGGCGGCCAGGCGGCGCCGTCCGTTCAGGTCGCCCTCGATCTGCCGGTCGTGCATCCGCTGGAGCACCACACGGGCCTGCTGGTAGTCGCTGTTGAGGGTCAGCTTCATGGACTTCAGTTCGCTCTCGAAGCTGTCCCACTGCTGGCGCGCCGTACCCTGCAGCGTCTCGCGCAGGGCGTTGAAGTTCTGCTCCAGCCACTGCAGCGCGTCCACCATGTCGGCATGCGCGCGGTCCATCGCGCTCACCGCGTCGGTGACACCCTGGTGACGGATCTCTACGTTGGCCATGACGGTCTCCTGCTGCTGTGCGGAAGGGAACGGTGGGTGGGGACGGAAGTGCGGCGGGACGGGGCGGTGAACGCCTCCGTCTCACTGGCCGCCGAGGGCGTTCACCAGGTTGTTGACGTAGCCGCCGGCGTCGAGCTCCGCCTCGTCGATCGAGAAGTTGACCTGGTGGGTGCCGTGCCGGAAGTTCTCGGTGACCTGGGTGACCCGGGCGTGGATGCGCAGCCAGTCGTCGATGGCGGCGCAGTGGCTCGCGCCGGAGCCGGCCTGGTAGGCCGTGGCGACCTGAGCCTGGATGCCGCGGACCGTGCGGCCCGCGCTCTCGATCTCGTCCAGGTGCTGGGTGAGACCCGCGAGGGCACCCGACATCGCCTCGTCGTTCTTCGCCAAAATCCCGTCGGGGGTCTGGGACACAGGAACTCTCCTCCTCTGGAAATACGGGCGGACGGTCTCGGCGGCGCATTTGTGCCGCTCATTTCACTGACCATCCACCACGAGAGACGAACGATGTTTCCATATGGTTGCGGCGAAAGTTCAGAAGGAGATCAATAAAAGATCCAAGAAAGATTGACGCGTTCTCCATCTCTATTTCCCGCCGTTTTGCGCAGCGGCCTGCACCAGTCCCCGAGAACGCAGGGCGCCGGCGTCAAGGGCCGGTCCGGTGGGGAGCATGGACAGCAGCGCGGCGGGCAGCGCCACCGCGGACGCGGCCGGATATCCCAGCTGCTGGAGCGAGTCGGCGTCCGCGACGGGGTACTTGGCGCCCGACTCCGTCACCAGGTACAGCGCCCGGCCCGTGCCGCTGGATGACACCGCCCTGACCAGCGCGCCCGACCCGGCTCGCAGCGCCACCCGGTCCGCCGTACGGGCATCGGCGACCAGCCCCGGACCGGCCGCCGGGGGCGTCCCGGCCACCGCTGATGCCTGCGGCAGGACCACGGAGACCGACGGGCCGCCCGCCCCGGTCGCCGTCACCGCGCACACCGCCTCGCCCGCCGCGACCTCCATCACCCGGGGCACCTCATCAGGCAGCCCCGGGCCGGGGGACGACGCCGCCGTGCCCGGCGCGC
Source organism: Streptomyces sp. NPDC059994 (assembly GCF_042737755.1). NCBI lineage: Bacteria > Bacillati > Actinomycetota > Actinomycetes > Kitasatosporales > Streptomycetaceae > Streptomyces > Streptomyces sp. NPDC059994. The sequence goes on along the minus strand of NZ_JBHWUR010000077.1, from coordinate 28,948 downwards.
GGTGGCGGGCCAGGTCGTCCGGCCAGACCCGGGCCTCCGTGACGGCGGCTCCGGCGTAGGCGGTGCGCTGGGTACGCGGATCGCCCTTGAGCAGCGCGTACTGCAGGGGCGTCAGCGGCGCCAGCCCGTCCGGGCGCAGCAGCAGGTGGTGCCCGGCGCCGTCGCCGAAGAGCTGGCCGACCCGGCTGGGCCGTCCGGCCAGCGAAGGCCCCTGCGTGCCGCGGCCCGCCACCTCCGGGGTGGCGAGGTCCGGGCCCGGGGGCAGCGCGTTCAGGAAGCCCTCGGGAACCGGGAAGGCCGGGGTGTCCCCGTACCCGAGGGCGGCGGGCGCCCCGTTGGCCGGGTCCAACCGCGACCGTGTGCCGTGCCACAGGAGATAGGTGTCGTGACGGGTGCCCCCACGGACCAGGACCGCCCGCCCGGCGGTGACGGGGCGGCCACCGGCGGACAGGCCCACGCCCAGCGTCAGCAGCGCCCCGTCCCCGCCCGGCTCGGCCCGGGTGGCGCAGGCCGACCAGGCGTCCCGGCTGAGCCGGGACGCGGCCGGCAGCGCGTCGGGGGCGCCGACGATACCGAGGGCGGGGCCGCGCGGAGCGGCGGCGATCGACGCGGAGGACAGTGACTTGACGCTGAGCCGGTCCCCGGCGAGCAGCCGGGCCGAGCTCTGGTTGAGCACGGGGTGCAGCCGGCCGTCCAAGGACAGGTAGCGGGCGCCCGACTGCTTGTCGAGCACCAGCGTGCCCTCTTTCTTCCAGCCGTCCGAGCCGCCCGGCACCACGAATCCGTACACCGTCACGGCCAGCGCGACGAGCACCCCGATGGCCAGGCCGACGCCCATCCCGCGCGAGGTGCGGCGGTGGGGCGGCTCGGGCGCGTCCGGGTCGTCGCGGTACATCCCGGCCGCCACCCGGCCCATCACGAACATGTGGGCCTGGACCTGGTCCCGCCTGGACTGCATGGAGAGTGCCTTTCTGCGATGTCGGGACGGCTGCGGTCAGCCGCCGAGCCCGCGCAGGTAGTGGAGGAGTCCGCTCGCCTCCAGGGCCAGCGGGATCAGGCAGATGGCGAGGAGCGTGTGCGTGAGGTCGACCGCCCGGCCCCAGTACGGCACGAGCCGGCGGCCCGGCACCGTCCAGCCCGCCACGGCGAGCACCGCGGCGAGGGCGACCAGCGCGCCCACCAGCAGCGGCCGCTGGGCCGGACTCATGCGCAGCGCGTACAGGACGGCCAGCAGCACCGCGCCGTACGCACCGGACACCACCACCGCCAGCCGCTGCCAGCCGCCGCCCAGCGAGCGGGCGTGGACCAGCAGCAGCAGACTCAGCGCCGCCGTCAGGCCCTGGGCCGACCCGGAGGTCTGGCGGCCCAGCGCGGTGAGACAGCCCGCCGACACCAGCGCCAGGGCCGCGCACAGAGCGGTCAGATACGCGTCGGCGACGGCGCCCCGCTCGGCCACCCGCTGTCCCGGCACCGGCTCGATGCCCTCCTGGAGTTCGTCGGCGTTGGTGGGCAGCAGCGGCAGGCGCAGCCCGGACAGCCGGAAGGCCAGCGAAGGCAGGAAGACCCCCGCCGCGACCACCGCGACCACCAGGGGCGCCGCCGCCTCGGCCAGCGCCCCCGCCACCTCGTGGGACGGGTCGGTCAGCAGCAGGACGGCGCCACCCGCCGCGGTCAGGACGGCCGCCACGGCGGCGCCCACGAACAGCGGGGCGCAGGCTCCGACGGCCGCCAGGGCCAGCACCGCGCAGCCCGCCCCGGCCGCACCGCCCGCCAGCAGCCGCGCCCCCGCCTCGGCGCTGTCGCCCGACCCGCTCGGCACCAGGGCGCCCGCCAGGGCGAGATAGGGCACGGCCGCGATACCCAGCGCTCCGCCCGCGCCCGCGTCACCCAGCGCCCGGGACGCGGAGGCGGCCCCGGCGAGCAGCAGGACGGCCACCGCCGCGCCGCACGCCGCACGCGTTCCGGGCGGTCCCGGCAGCACGACGGCGAACAGGCCGGCGGCCAGGGCGCACAGAGTCAGAGCGGTCATCAGCAGGCGCGACCAGCGCGGCCGCCAGGTGTCGGCGCGGCCGCGCAGACCGCTGGCGAGCCCTTCGACGAGGTCGTCGAAGTGGATGTCGGGCAGCGACTCGTCGCGGGGCCGCAGATGCAGGGTGTCGCCGTCGCGCAGGCCGAGGGCGGCGAGGGTGCGCTCCTCGTCCAGCGGGGCCTGGCCCAGCCGCTGCAGGACCCAGCCGCCCGCCTCCACCCCCCTCTCGTACAGGTCCGTTCCCGCCTGGTCGACGATCGCGGGCAGCAGGTCCGCCAGGGCGATATCGCACGGCACCGCGAGTTCCAGGGACTTTTCCGGCGCCATGACCGTAAGGCGGCACAGCGCAGCGGTGGAATTGTCACTCAAGCCTTGAGGGTCCCTTCCGAATGTGAGGTCGACGCGATCTCGTCGGTCACATTATCGTGAGACGGGAGCGGGGGACGCGGGGCAAGTCCGCGAGAAACGCGGAGCCCGGCCCCAAATCCCCCGACGAGCGCCCGGTGACCGGATTTCCGCACCGGCCGCCCCGGCATTTCCCAGGAAGGCGAACCCCTTTGAGCGTGGTCCTCATCAAGAGGCCTCCCCGGCGTCTCGGCCCCGAGATGCCCGATGGCGAACTGAGCCTGCAAGAGCCGCCGTCGCTGCCCGAGGCCCAGTCCGCGATGGGCAACATGGTCACGTACATGCCCATGGCGCTCAGCTCGCTCGGCATGGTGCTCATCTTCCTGCGGCCCGGTGAGGGCGGCGGGCCGCTGATGTACGTGGCGATCGGGCTGATGGCCGTCTCGGCCGTCGGCATGCTGGTCTCGCAGATCATCCGCAGCTCCGGGGACCGCAAGCGCCAACTGCGCGCGGAGCGGCGCGACTACTTGCGCTACCTCTCCATCAGCAGACGTCGCATCCGCAAACTCGTGGCGCAGCAGCGGGCCGCGCAGTCCTGGCTCCATCCCGAACCGGCAGCCCTGTGGAGCCTGGTGCGCACCGCGCGGCTGTGGGAACGGCATGCCGCCCACGACGACTTCGCCGAGGTCCGCATCGCGCTCGGCGAACAACGGCTGGGGGTGACGCTGACCCCGCTGAGCACCAAACCGGTCGAGGACCTGGAGCCGTTGTGCGCGCACGCCCTGCGCCGCTTCATCAAGGCCTACGCCACCATCCCCGACCAGCCGGTCGCCCTGTATCTGCGCGGTTACGCCCGCGTCCTGGTGCACGGGGACCCGTCCACCGCAGCGGCTCTGACGCGCTCCCTGATCGGCCAGCTCACCGTGTTGCACGCCCCGCAGGACCTGCGGATCGTGGTGGTGGCCGACGACGAGCGCAGGGCCGCCTGGGAGTGGGTCAAGTGGCTCCCGCACGCCCTGCACCCCAGCGAGACCGACGGCCTGGGGCCGGTGCGCCTGGTCACCGACTCACCCGCCGGTGTGGAGCGCCTGCTGGGCGCCGAGTTCACCGACCGGCCGCCGTTCGAGCCGGGTGCCCAGCCGCACGCCGACGAGCCGTACTACGTGGTGATCCTCGACACCCCTCACGCCCCGGCCGAACTGCGGCTGCTCGCCGAGGGCTACCGCAACTGCGCGGTCCTCGACGTGGCCGGGGCCCTGCCCTGGCGCCCCGGACGGCATGTCCTGCGGCTGCGGGCGGCCCCCGGGCGGCTGGAGATGGTCCGCACCGACCGCTCCGGCAAGGAGAACACCACCTTCCTGGGCCTGCCCGATCAGCTCGGACCCCGCCGGGCGCGCGCACTGGCACGGCTGCTCTCGCCGTACCGGATGGGCGTGACCGCCGACACCGGCGAGGCACTCACCACCGACGTCCAACTCACCAGCCTGCTGGGCATCTCCGATCTGCGCGGCATGGACGTGGCCGCCGTCCAGAACGCCCGGGGCGGCGAGGCCCGTCTGCGCGTCCCGCTCGGCGTGTCCGGCGACGGCGCCCCGATCGCACTCGACATCAAGGAGTCCGCCCAGGGCGGCATGGGCCCGCACGGCATGCTCATCGGCGCCACCGGCTCCGGCAAGTCCGAACTGCTGCGCACCCTGGTCCTGGCGCTCGCCCTCACCCACTCCTCGGAGACACTCAACTTCGTCCTGGTCGACTTCAAGGGCGGCGCCACCTTCCTCGGCCTGGACACCCTGCCCCACACCTCCGCCGTCATCACCAACCTGGCCGACGAGGCGGCCCTGGTGGAGCGGATGAAGGATGCCCTGCACGGCGAACTGATACGCCGCCAGGAACTGCTGCGGGCAGCGGGCAACCACACCTCCGCCCTGGAGTACGAGGCGGCCCGCGCGGCCGGCGCCGACCTCGATCCGCTGCCGACCCTGTTCGTCGTGGTCGACGAGTTCAGCGAACTCCTCGCCGCCCACAAGGACTTCATGGACCTGTTCGTGATGATCGGACGGCTGGGGCGCTCACTCGGCGTACATCTGCTGCTCGCCTCGCAGCGCCTCGACGAGGGCCGGATGCACCAGCTGGAGTCCCACCTGTCCTACCGGATCGCCCTGCGCACCTTCTCCGCGATGGAGAGCCGGGGCGTGCTCGGCGTCCCGGACGCCTACCAGCTGCCGCCCGTACCGGGCAGCGGCATCCTCAAGAGGGACACCGGCGCCCTGGTCCGCTTCAAGGCCGCCTACGTCTCCGGCGCCTACCGGGGTGCCCGGCGGGTGGCCCAGTCGGCCGTGGCCGACCAGGTCGTGCCCTACCGCACCGAGTGGTCCGCTCCGACGGCTCCGCCCGTCCCCGCCGCCGAACCGGAGAAGGAGTCCACCGACAGCCTGCTGGCAGTGGCCGTGCGGCGGCTGCGGGACGTGGGCCCGCCGGCGCACACGGTGTGGCTGCCGCCCCTGGACACACCGCCGACCCTGGACACCCTGCTGCCGGCGCTGCGCACCGATCCCGTACGCGGACTGGGCACCGACACCCTCACCGGGCGGCCGGTACTCACCGTGCCGCTGGGCATCGTGGACCACCCCTTCGAGCAGACCCGGGAGCCCCTGCTCGCCGACCTCTCGGGGGCCGGTGGCCATCTCGCCGTCGCCGGTGGCCCCCAGAGCGGCAAGTCCACCCTGCTGCGCAGCCTGATCCTGGCGCTCGCCCTCACCCACACGCCCCGCGAAGTCCAGTTCTACTGCCTGGACTTCGGCGGCGGCACCCTGAACTCGCTGCGCGACCTGCCGCATGTCGGCGGTGTCACCGGACGGCTCGACCTGGAGCGGGTGGAGCGCACCCTCGCCGAGGTCAACCATCTCGTCGCCCGCCGCGAGCGCCAGTTCCAGGAGCTCGGCATCGAGTCCATGGCGGACCTGCGGGCCCGCCGGGCGGCCGGTGAGCTGCCGGACGAACCGTACGGTGACGTCTTCCTCGTCGTCGACGGCTGGGGCACCGTGCGCCAGGACTTCATGGACATCATGCCGATGTTCACCACCTTGGCCTCCCGGGGCCTGAACTACGGAGTCCACCTCGTCATCGCCTCGACGCGCTGGGCGGAGATCGGCACGGCACTGCGCGACCAGCTGGGCACCCGCATCGAACTGCGGCTCGGCGACAGCATGGACTCGATGGTGAACATGCGCGCCGCCGCATCCGTGCCGGCGATCCCCGGCCGGGGCCTCACCGACACCCGCCACCACTTCCTCACCGCGCTGCCCCGCCTCGACGGCGAGGCGGACGCGACGACCCTCGGCGCGGGCGTGGCCGACGCGGTCGCGCGGATCCGCGAGGCCTGGCCGGGCGCCCCCGCCCCGCAGGTGCGCACCCTGCCCGCCGTCCTCCCCCGCACCGAACTCCCCGACGCGCGTGTGACCGAGGGCGATCTGCGGCTGCCGATCGGTCTGGAGGGCGAGCGGCTCGGCACGTTCGTCCACGACTTCGGGCAGACCCCCCACCTGCTGGTCGTGGGCGACGCCGAGACCGGCAAGAGCAACCTCCTGCGCGGGGTGTGCCGGGCGGTCGCCGAGCAGTACACACCGGAGGAGGCCCGGGTGCTGCTCGTGGACTACCGGCGCGGCCTGCTGGAGAGCGTGCCCGAGTCGCACCGGCTCGGCCACGCCGTCTCGGTCGACATCCTCAAACAGGCCGTGGAGGGGGTGGCACGGGCCATGCGCGACCGGCTGCCCGGCCAGGACATCACCGCCGCCCGGCTCAAGAAGCGCGACTGGTGGACCGGCCCGCAGCTGTTCCTGGTGGTCGACGACTACGACATGGTCGCCGGATCCGGACTGTCCAACCACTTCGGCCCGCTCCTCGACTACCTGGCGCAGGGCAGCGAGATCGGCCTGCACCTGGTGGTGGCCCGCAGCGCGAACGGGGCCGCGCGCGCCATGAACGACCCGCTGCTGCGCTCGCTCCTGGAGGTCAACACCCCGGCCGCCCTGCTGTCCTGCCCGCCCTCCGAGGGCTATCTGTTCGGCAACACCAAGCCACGCCAACTGCCGGTCGGCCGCGCCCAGTTGATCACCCGCCGGGGCATCACCCAGGTGCAGACCGCTCTCGACGAGGCAACCCAGGACCAGACCTCCGGACGCTGGTGACCGCACCGCCACCACACACCCGCCGGCAGGGGACCACACGGGCCCCTGCCGGCGGGCGTCTGCCGGGACAGGTACCGAGCGCGTGCGGACGGGACTGACCATTCGCAGTCCGTCCGCACGGTCGCCGACGAGCACTCTCAGCCCGCGCGGCCCGGACGCCAGCCGCGCCGCCGCGCCCGGGGCAGTACCACGGCGGCGCCCGCCACCAGCACGGTCACTGCGGCCGCCGACCCGGCGACGATCAGAGCCTGGCGCGGACCGTCGGCCGAGGCCCGGCGGGCCAGGGCGGGCGGGGCCGCCGCCCCGGACGCGTTCGCCACCTGCTCGCCGTCCACCGCCGCGGCGGCGATCGCCTGGACGGGGTCGAGGGCCGCACCGCCGGACGGCCCGTAGCCGGTGTCCGTCAGGCGCCGCCGCAGCTGATCTTCCGTCAGGTCCGGCCGGCGTGCCAGGACCAGGGCGGCCGTGCCCGCCACGAACGCGGTCGCCACCGCGTCACCGCTCCCGGTGAACTGGCCCGGCCCACCGGGCCCCGGCCCGGTCACCGCCACCCCGGGCGCGGTCAGCGCGCCCACGACGGCCCCCTTGCCCCCAGCCCGCGCGGGCGGCGCTCCGTCCGGCCCCACGGCGGACACCGCGAGCACACCGGGCAGGGCCGCCGGGTAGAACGGGCCCTGTCCCTGACCCGCCGGATCGGCCGGCGCCACGATCAGCACGCCCTTGTCCCGGGCTTCACGCACCGCGCTCTTCAGATCCTCGGAGGCCTCGGTGACCCCGAGCCCCACAGCGATGATCCGCACCCCGGCGCCGGAGGCCGACCGGATCGCCCTGGCCAGCGCCTGCGCACTCGTCGCGCCCTTGCGGTCGGTGGCCCGCACCGCGAGCACCCGGGCCCCTGGCGCGACTCCGGCCGCCCGCACGCCGTCCACCTGCCGGCCCACCACGACACCGGCCAAAAACGTACCGTGCCCCACGCAGTCGTCGCCGGCGCTGCCGCCCGCCACCACATCGGGCCCCGCGATGACTTGGCCTTCCAGCGCCGGCACCTTCGCGGGCGCCGCGCCGGTGTCCACCACGGCCACCGTGACCCCGGCGCCACGGCTGAGCCGCCAGGCACCCTCCAGATCCAATGCCGCCTGCGCCCAGGGGAGTTGGTCCGTCTTCTTGACGGAGGCGGGGGTGCATCCCTGGCCGTCTTCGAGCGTCGAGGGCACGGGCGGCAGGGAGACGTTGTCGCGGGCGGCCGCCTGGGTGGCCCCGGCGAGCGGAACGAGCAGGGCCGGCAGGAGAAGCGCGGCGGCCGCCGCCCGCCGGGGGTCACCGGCTCGCACAGAAGATCGCATGGCAGGAACCCAATCACACCCCGCGCACGCGCGTCACCGTGGACCGGGCTCTCCTCCCGCCAGGTCCTGGGGCAGCAGGCTCCGCAGATCCTCGACACCCGCCCGCGGCGTCCGTGAGAGCCGTCCCGCCTGACGGGTCACCATGCCCTCAAGGACCCGCCGGGCCTCCCGGGCGTTGCCGAAGGCCCGGTCGCGGGGCAGTGCGGCGAAGTGTTCCCGTACGGCCGTGAGAGCGTCGGGCGTCAGCTCGTAGCCTGCCGCCTCGGCCTGCTTGCGGACGACGGAGACCAGTTCGTCGTCGCTGTAGTCGGCGAAGTGGACCTGCCGCGAGAACCGGCTGCCGAGGCCGGGGTTGGAGGCCAGGAAGCGCCCCATGGACTCGGTGTATCCGGCGGCCACGACCACCACCTCGTCCCGGTGGTCCTCCATCAGCTTGACGAGGGTGTCAACCGCCTCCTGGCCGAAGTCCTGCCCCTGTCCTCCCTCGGGGGTGAGGGTGTAGGCCTCGTCGATGAACAGCACTCCGCCCCGCGCCCGTTCGAAGGCCTCCTTGGTGAGCTGGGCGGTGTGCCCCACATACCGGCCGACCAGGTCCGCCCGCGCCACCTCGACGAGCTGACCGCGCGTCACCACACCGAGGGCCGCCAGGAGTTCGGCGTACAGCCGGGCCACCGTCGTCTTGCCGGTGCCCGGGGAGCCCGCGAACACCAGGTGGTGGCCGACGGCGGGCGCGGGCAGGCCCGCCGCCCGCCTGCGCCGCCCCAGCTCCAGCAGATTCACCAGGTCCTGCACGTCCGACTTGACCGCCGCGAGACCCACCAGGGAGTGCAACTGCTCCAGGATCTTCGCGGAGCGGGCCCCGTCCTCGGGTACGCCGCCGCCCGCCGGTTCACCCGCGCGCTCCGACACGTCCTGCGGCAGCAGCAGCGTCAGCGCGTCCTCGTTCACCTCGGCCACCGTCGCAAGGCGCAGCGCCTGCCGGTCCACCATCTCCTCGAACACCTTGCGGGCGGCGCGGCCGTTGCCGAAGGTCTCCCCCCGGGGCATGTCCTCGAAGTGGCTCTCCAGGGCATGCACGGTCCGCTCGGTGAGCGTGTAGTGGTGCGCCGCGCACATGGTGCGCACGATGGTCACCAGCTCCTGCACCGAGTAGTTCGCGAACTCGACCGTGCGGCTGAACCGCGAGGACAGACCGGCGTTGGAGCCGAGGAAGCGCTGCATCTGCGGCCCGTACCCGGCGGCCACCACCACGACGTCGTCGCGGTGGTCCTCCATCAGTTTCACCAGGGTGTCCACCGCCTCCTGGCCGAAGTCGGGCCCGGTGCCCGTGCCGTCCTGGGTGAGCGTGTACGCCTCGTCGATGAACAGGACCCCGCCGAGCGCCTTCTGGAACATCTCGGTGGTCTTGATGGCGGTGCCGCCCACGATCTGCGCCACCAGGTCGGCGCGCGACACCTCCACGAGGTGGCCGCTGCGCAGCACCCCCAGATCCGCGAGGATCGCTCCGTACAGCCGGGCCACGGTCGTCTTGCCGGTGCCGGGCGGTCCGGCGAAGACGAGGTGGCGGGCCGTCGAGGGGGCCGGAAGCCCGGCCTCCAGCCGCCGGCGTACCAGCCGGTTCAGATTGACCAGCGTCAGCACCTGCTCTTTGACCGCCTCCAGGCCGACCAGGGCCCGCAGTTCGCCGAGCGGGCCCTGCTGTCCGGCCTCTCCCCCCGGTACGGCGCCCCGCTCATCGGCGTCCGCCAAGGGCGCCGCGGCCAGGGGACCGTTGTCGGCTCCGGCCCATACGTCGGGCCGGGCGTTGCTCCGGCTGACGAGGTCGTCGACGGCCAGCCGGGGAGCGTCCCGCGGGGCCCGCAGCCCGGCGCCGCGATTGTCCCGGACGGTGCAGCCCGTGACCCCGACCGCCTCGGTACTGTCCACACGGATGCCGTCACCGGCGTTGTCCGCGACCTCGCAGCCGCCGAGCGTGGCCCGCCCGCCCGCGGCCACCACCACACCGGCCGCCCCGTTGCCGTGGATACGCACCCGGGAGGCGGCGAGCGCCCCGCCGTGCTCGATCAGCACGCCCTCACGGCCCGACCCCGTCAGCTCGCCGTCGCGCACGGTACAGCGGCCGTCCGCGCCGACCGATACGGCCGCGTCCTTGGCCGCCCGTACCACGGTCCGTCCGACGAACGGGTCTCCCCCGCCCGTCACCCGCAGTCCGGCCCGCCCGGCGCCGCTGATCTCACTCTCCTCGATCCGGCCGCGCCCTTCGCCGCTCACCTCCACACCGTGGCCCCCCACGGCGCTCACGGAGGCCCGGCGCAGCAGGGGGTTGGCTCCGCCCCGGACCAGCACTCCGCCGCCGCGCGTGTCACGCACGTCCGGCCGGTCGAACTCGGCGACACACTCCTCGGTGAGCTCGATGCCGACCCCCTCGCCCCCGCGCACGGTGAGCCGGTCGAAGCCCGGCCCCGCGAAGCCTCCCACCCACACTCCGGCGTCGCCGCCCGCCGTCACCACGCACTCCTCGAACAGCCCGCGTGCCCGCCCGGTGACCCGTATCCCGTTGCCACCGGTCCGTTCGGTGGAGCACCGCGCGAGGCGGGGGTCGCTGCCCTCGTCCACGACGATGCCGTGCCCGGCGATGTGCTGGAAACCGCAGTCCTCCAGCACGGCCCGGCCGGTGGTGGCCACATAGGCGCCGACGGCCGCGTCCCTGACCACCGTACGCAGCACGCGGGTGGCGCTGCCCTGCTCCAGCGCTATGCCCGGCTTGTCGGTGGCGGAGACCGTGCAGTCCTCGACGGTGCCCCGCCCCGTGCCGTTGGCGAGCACACCGTTGCCACGCGCGTCACGGATCACACAGCGCCGTATCCACGGATCGGCGTCCTCACTGATCACCAGACCGGACGTGCCGAGGTGTTCGACGACACAGTCCTCGATGACACTGCGCGCGGCGGCGGTGTCGACGATCCCGGCGCCCGCGGGGTTGACCACCCGGCAGTCCCGCATCGCCAGCGACCCGTGTCCGCGGGCGAGCACGGCGGTCCAGCCCGCGCCGATGATCTCGCACCGCTCCAGCGCGACCTGCCCCCGTGCGACATCCAGTGCGGGCAGTTCCTCGTCCTGCCCCCGCACGATCAGGCCGGAGAGCTTGGCCGCCTCGGCAGCCACCGTGAGCGCGCCGCCGCGCGGCAGCACCAACTCGACGGTGCCGGGCCCCTCCTCCGCCACAATGGTGACCACCCGCGAGATGACGAGGCTCTCCTCGTACCGGCCGGGCCGCACGGAGATCACCGCACCCGGGCCCACCCGCGCCAGCGCCGCACCGAGAGTGGCGCAGTCGTCGTCCTCGGCTCGGCCGACCGTCTGATGGGACCTCACGCGAACCCTTCCTCCCCAAATCACCCCGCCGGCCACGGCATCGCCCCAGCCACCCTCATCATGCCTGCTCACGCGCACACTTGTCCCCGGGAGCACTGCGCGGTCATTCCGTCACACAATGATCAATTACGCTGGTGAGCGCTGTACCGCAACCGCGGTCACGCCCCTGTGGCCCGGCCCCGATCCCAGGTTCCCGCTCATGAGAGGCATCCGCATGCCCCCCTGCGAGACGACCGTCAGGTCAGCACCCCACGGGGCGCGGCGATGCTGACGATCCGGGTGCTCGGTGAGGTCGGGGCGCGGCTCGACGGCCAGGCGGTCCCGCTCGGCGGCCCGCAGCAGCGCGCCGTACTGGCCATGCTCGCCCTGCGCTCCCCCGAAGTCGTCGCGGTCGGCGAACTGGTGGCCGGGGTGTTCGGCAAGGAGCCACCGGCCCGAGCGGTCGGCATGATCCGCACCTACGTCGCCCAGCTGCGCAAGCAGATGGACCCGGAGCGCGCCAACCACGCCAAGTCCCAGGTGATCGTCGCGGCCAGCGGCGGCTACCGGCTGGCCCTGCCCGCCGAGGCACTCGACGCTGCCGAGTTCGACCGTCTCGTGGAATCCACCGGGCAGCTGAGGGCGGGCGAGGACGACGCCGAGATACGGGACGTCCTCGGACGCGCCCTCGCGCTGTGGCACGGTGAGCCGCTCACCGGGCTCCCCGGCCCGTACGCGGAGGCACAGCGCCGACGGCTCGCGGAGAGCAGGACGGCCGCGGCCGAGCGCGCGGCCGGATGCGACCTGGCGCTGGGCCACCACACCGAGACCGTCCCCCGTCTCACCGCCCTGGTGGCCGAGAACCCCTTGCGCGAGGGGCTGCACGAACTGCTGATGCTCGCCCTGTACCGCTGCGGGCGCCAGACCGACGCCCTGGACGCCTACACCTCGGTACGGCGCACCCTGGTGGACGAACTGGGCGTCGAGCCGGGCCCTCGGCTCCAGGACCTGCACGCCCGCATCCTCAGCGGCGACCCGGGGCTGCTGCCCCCGGTACCGCGCTCCCCTGCCCCCACACCGCCGAAGCCCGCGACACCCCGGCCGCCCGCGCCCGCCGCCCGCCCCCGCGCGCTGCTGCCGCGCCGCCCGGCCGGCTTCACCGGCCGCGCTACGCAGCTCGCCGCCCTCGACGCGATGCTCGCCGAGGCCCATGACCCCGCGGTGTGCCTGGTGACCGGGCCGGCCGGAATCGGCAAGACCGCGTTCGTGTCCCACTGGGTCCACCGGGCCGCGGACCGCTTCCCGGACGGCGTGCTCTTCGTCGACCTGGACGGCTTCACCGACACCGCGCCCCCCGCCGACCCGGCGTCGGTCATCCGGGACTTCCTCGTGGCCCTGGGCATCGCCCCCGACGACATCCCGGAGAACCCGCGCGCCGCCGAAGGGCTCTACCGCTCCCTGCTCGACGGCCGCCGCGTCCTGGTCGTCCTCGACAACGCACGCTCCTCCACCCAGGTACGCCCGCTCCTGCCCGCCACCGACGGCTCCGTCACCGTCATCACCAGCCGCAACCGCCTGTCCGGCCTGGTGGCCAGCGACTGCGCCCGCCCCCTGCCCCTGGACCGCCTCACCCCGCACGAGGGTACCGGCGTGCTGCGCGCGGTCCTGGGCGAGCGGCGGGTCACGGCCGAACCCGAGGCCGCCCTGCACCTGGTGGACCTGTGCGACGGCCTGCCCCTGGCGCTGCGTCTGGCCGGGGCTCGCCTCGCCTCCCGCCCCGGCCGCTCCCTGTACGACGCCGCCGAGGAACTGCGCGACGAACGCCGCAGGCTCTCCCTGCTCACCACCGACGACCTGGACTTCGTATCGGTCCTGCGGCTGAGCCTGCGCCCCCTCACCCCGCGCGCCGACAGCCTCTTCCGGCAACTGGCGCACCACATCGGCCCGGACATCGACGAGAGCGCCGTGGCGGCGCTGGCCGGGTGCGACGTGGAGAGCGGCCGCACGGCCCTGGACCAGCTGGTCACCGCCAATCTCGTGGACCAGCGGGCGGACGGCCGCTACGCCCTGCACGACCTGGTACGGCTCTTCGCGCGTTCCCTGTCCTCGGGAGGCCGCCCGGACGCGCTGCTGCGGCTGCTCGACCACTACTTGTGCGGCGCGCTGGCCGCCGCCACCACGGCCGAGCCAGGCAGCCAGCCCTGCTGCCGACTGCCCGACGACATCCATCCGCCTGTCGTGCCGTTCGCCTTCGCCGACCGCGCCGCCGCCATGCGCTGGTACGGCACCGAGCGACGTAACATCGTCGCGGCCGCCGCCGCCGCGGCCGCCGCCGGGCACCCCGACCGCGCCTGGCGCCTGGGCGTACTTCTCTGGCCCCTGATGGTGCAGCAGCCCGGCGCCGACTGGGAGCCGGCTCTCGGCCACGCCCTGGACGCGGCCGTCGAACTGGGCGACCCGGACGCCGAGTCACGCGTACGCACGCTGCTCGGCTGGATACTCAGCGACGGCGGACACCACCGCGAGGCCCTGACCCATCTGGTGCACGCCCCCCGTCTGGCCCGGCTGGCCGGGGACCTGCCGGGCGAGGCGCTCGCGCTGGTCAATCTGGCGCAGGCCCACGAGCAGCTGGGCGACCGGGTGGCGGCGGTCGCCGGGTTCGCGCGGGCCGCCGCGCTCGTCCGGGACGCCGGCCACCCCCACACCGAGATGCTCACGCTCTACCACCTGGCCCGCCACCACCTCCTGGACCACCGTCCCCAGGAGGCGCTCGACCACGCGCGCCACGCTCTCACCCTCGCCCCGCCGCACGAGGTCGCCGCCCGCCGCGCCATGCTGCTGGACATCTGCGGGCAGAGCCTGCTCGCCATGGGCCGACCCGTCGAGGCACGCGACCACTTCGAGCGGGCCCACCGGCTGGCCGAACAGCAGGGCTACACCGAACTCGCGGCCGAGTGCCTGACGCGGGCGGCCGCCGTACGGAACGAGCGCCCCCGCCCGGCGCGGACCACAGGGGTTCACTCGGTCTGAGACCCACCAGACGGGCACGGCGACGACGCTCTGCCGCCGCTGCCAGGCCCGCCCGGTCCGTCCCACCGGCGGACGAGGGCCGGCCCAAGGCTGCGGTACAGCAGGACGCGGAACCTTCGCCCGGCCCCTCACGGAACCACTTTGGACACTCGCGTATGCCGTTGAGCGTCTGCGCCATGGTCGCGCGGGTGCCTTCGCGATGAGATGAGTTCGTCACCAGGTGCGGTGGGGCGCCTTCTCCCCCGCGACCACCTCCGCACCCCGGCGGCCGCCATCGAGGAATGCACCGGCCACGCACGGCCGGTCAGGACTTCCATGCCACCCGGAGGGCTTCATGAGTCACGCACAGATGTCCCGCAGTACCTGCCCGCCCGCCGCCGCGCCCGCCAAGGCGTCGGCCGCACGGCTGCCTGCGAGCCCCTGCCGGGACCGGCTGACGGGAATACTGCTGGGCGCCGCCGCGCTGACGACGGGTCTGATGGCGGGCCTCTTCTTCGCCTTCGACGTCTCCGTGATGCCTGGCCTGGCGAAGGCGGACGACCGCACGTACGCCACGGCCATGCAGAACTTCAACTCCGTCATCGACAACAGCGGCCCGTTCGCGCTGATCTTCGTCGGCGCGCCGGCGGTCACCGCGTGGGCCACGGTCCGCGCCTTCCGCAAGGGGCGGCGGGAGATGGGCTGGTGGCTCCTGGCCGCGGCACTCAGCTACGTGGCCGCGCTGCTGCTGACCATGGGGATCAACATCCCTCTCAACAACAAGCTGGCCGACCTGGGCCACCCAGGCCCCACCACCGACTACTCGGTGATCCAGGACTTCAAGGGAACCTGGGAGACCGCCAACATCTTCCGCACTCTCCTGTGCCTCACAGCACTGGGCGGCATCGTGCGTGCACTGCTTCTGCACGGCCGCGCCACAACCCGGCCCGGCAACCTCTGACACCTCCGGCGGGTCCCCATGCGGCCCGCAGTGCCCTGCAGGGCAGGCGCGGGGCGGGGTTGCGTGGGTCCGCCAGGGTGCCATGGGGCCGATCTGCGACCGGCGTGACGCGGCTGGGACCGGTCCCCCCGCCGCCGGATCCAGCAACGCCGGCGGGGCACGGGGCGTTCCTCGTGTCGGGTTCCGTTGGCGGCGGTGGCGAAGAGGGCGGGACACCTCACGGGCTCGGTGGGTCAAGTCCGCAGTTCGGAGAACCGCACTCCGGCACGACGAGCTGACGGGTGGACGAGACGGCCCGGGCCACACGGAGGGTGCCTGCGGGCGCGCTGCTAGCCTGTTCCGCATGATCGAGAAGAGCGCCGGGCTGCGGATATCCAGCTTGCTGGCGCCAAGCGGTCCACAGCGCGCCCTCATCGTCGCGAGCTTCGTCAGCCGGGTGGGCAACGGGCTGTTCAACACCGCCGCGGTGCTCTACTTCACGCTGGTGGTGCACCTGCCCGCAGCACGGGTCGGTGTCGGCCTCACGATCGCCGGGCTGGTCGGGCTGCTGGCCGGGATCCCGGCCGGGAACCTGGCCGACCGGTACGGGCCGCGCACGGTCTGGCTGACGGCCCTCACGATGCAGGCCGCGACGATGGCCGCATTCGTCTTCATCCACGGCTGGGTCACGTTCACGCTCATCGCCACCCTGGACCGGCTGGCGGCAACGGCGAGCGGCGCCGCAGGCGGTGCGCTCATCGCCCGTGCCGGCGGTGAACGCCCGGCCGCCTTCAGGGCGAAACTCCGCACGTTCGTCAACCTCGGCGTGGTCCTGGGCACCCTCGGCGCCGCCTTCGCCGTCTCCGCCAACACCCGCGCGGCATACACCGCGCTCATCCTCGCCAACGCCGCCAGCTTCGCCTGCGCCGGCCTGATCGCCCTGATCGGCGTCCCGCACTACCAGCCCCTGCCCCGGCCCAAGGAGCACCACCGCTGGGCCGTCCTGTCCGACCGGCCGTTCGTGTCCTTCGCCGCGCTCTACGGCGCCATGGGCCTGCAATACCAGACCGTCTCCCTGCTCCTGCCGATCTGGCTCTCCGCCCACACCGACGCGCCCCGCTGGACCGTGGCGGCAATCTACGCGGTCAACAGCGGGGTATGCGTGCTGCTCCAGAGCAGGATCGGCTCCCGGGTGGAAACACCGCGCCAGGGCGGCCGGGCGTTCCGCCTCGCAGGGCTGCTCTTCTTGGTCAGCTGCCCCTTGATGGCCCTGACGGCGGACGTTCCGGCCTGGATCGCGCCAGGGCTCGCCATCCTCGCCATCTGCGTGCACAGTCTCGGAGAGGTATGGGAGTCCTCGGGCGGCTACGCGCTCGGCTTCGGTCTCGCCCCCGACCACGCCCAAGGGCAGTACCAGGGCCTCTTCGGCATCAGCTTCAACGCCGGGCAGGCCCTGGCTCCGGTGGTCCTCACGACAGCAGTCCTTGGACTCGGACACGCAGGCTGGCTGCTGCTCGGCGCGTTCTTCGCGGCTCTGGGCGCGGCAGGCCCACCGGTGGCCGCATGGGCGGAGCGCACCCGCCGCCCGAGCCACGACACGGCCTGCGCGGCACATGCTCGGCCCGATGAGGCCCCGCTTCCCGGCACCGCCTAGGTTTCCGTGGGCGGTGGCGGTCAGGCCGGGCGGGGATGGTCGCGGTGGGCCGGCACGTCGTCAGAGGGCGCGGGACCAGGCCGGGATCGTTCGCCCGTCCGCCCCTCGGGGCCCGCGCCCGCAAGGGAAAGGGGTGGCGCGCCTGGTACGGGCGAGCCACCCCTTTCCTCCACACCTACCCGGTCAGAGCTTCAGGCGGTGCACACCTCCCTGCACCGTGCCCACGTACAGCCAGCCGCCGGCGGCCGCCAGGCTGGTGGCGTTGAGGTTCTGCAGGCCGGTGGAGATGTTCTGCCAGCTGCGGCCGCCGTCCGTGGAGCGCAGGACGCCTCGGCCGCCGCGCGGCAGGGCCGCCTCCCAGTGGCTGGTGGTGGCCGCGTAGAGGGTGCTGCCCACCTGCAGCACGTCGCTGACCCGCAGCGGCAGCTCGCCGGTGTCGGCGGTGCGGAAGGTCTTCCCGCCGTCCGTCGAGACCTTGATCGCGTCGCCGCCGGTCAGCATCTTCGTCCCGGTGAACTCGATGGTGTCCACGCGTCCGTCGGCGACCTTGGTGAGGTCGTCGCCGCCGTTGTCCGAACGGTAGAGGCCGTCGGGGGCACCGAGCCACAGCCGGTCCGGATTCTTCGGGTCACCCGCGACGGCGGTGAAGTACGTCTGGTCGTTGAGGAGGTTCTTCCAGGTGGTGCCGCCGTCCTCGGTGGAGAACAGGCCCTTGCCCAGGAGATTCGCGTACGCGACATACACACGGTCGGGGTCGGCGGGGTGCACCGCCAGGGCGAAGACCGTGCCGTTGCTCCCACCCTTCTCCTGCCAGGTGGCACCCGCGTCGCCGCTGCGTTCCAGGTGGAAGTCGCCCCAGGCGCCGTTGCGCACCCGCCACACGATCCGCGAGTCCTTGGCGGAGGCCTGCAGCAGCCGGGTCCCGGCGCCGATCCTGCCCTCGCCGCCGGTGGTTCCCCACTCCGCGCCGAAGACCGGCAGCGGCGAGCGGTGCGTGCCCTGCTGGCCGGCCGCGAGCAGCTGGTCACCGCTGATGGCCAGGGAGTTGACGGTGCCGCCCTGGACGCCGAGGCGCCGGTAGTCCTTGCCGTCCGCCGTGCCCCGGTAGACACCGGCCGCGTCCGCGGAGACGGTCAGCGAGCCGTCGGCCCAGCGGTCGAAGTCGGAGGTGGTCGAGGCGCGGTTGACGGACGGCAGGGTGCTCCATTGGCGGCCGTGGTCGCGGCCGACCCGGATGTCCTTGCCGTAGCCGATGTACATGTCGCCGCCGGTGAGGGTCAGGCCCGTACCGCCGTATCCGTGGTTGTCCAGCGTCTTCCAGGTCTTGCCGCCGTCGAAGGAGCCGACGACGCCGGACCCGACCTCGTACATCGCCACGGTCTGGCTGTCCGCGACGACGGTGACGGAGACCTTGCCGCTCGTGGGCTCGTACACCTTGGTGGCTTTGCCCAGGGTGCCGGAGGACAGGCCGTCGCGCTTCCACAGCGACTTGCCCGCCGAGAAGTAGAGGCTGTCGCCGCCGATCGCCACGTCGTAGACGTCGTCGACGGGAATGCCGAGGGGCTCGGTGGTCCAGGTGTCGCCGCCGTCCTTGCTCATCAACAGGTCGGTTGCGGTGGCGGCGACGAGGGCCTTGCCCGCCTCGTCGGTGAGGAAGTCGGTGATCGGTGTGTCGGGGGTGTTCAGTGTCTGCCAGGTGCGGCCGGCGTCCTGGGTGCGCAGGATCGAGCCTGTGCGCGGAATGCCGGATCTGCTGTTGGCCGCGTACCACCAGCGCTTGGGATTCTTCGGGTCGATGACGGTGAAGGCCTGGCCGGCCACGTCGCCGAGCGGCAGCCTGGTGTTCTGCTTCCAGGTCGCGCCGTTGTCCTCGGTGGACCAGGGGCCGGGCTTGTTGTACTGGGTCAGGACGGCGGATCCGGCGGCGCTCGGCGCGGTGGTGATGTCGCCGCTCTCGGAGTTGGGGCCGACGGGCTGCCAGCGGGAGTTGCGGCTGTTCGCGGGGGTGACCTCGAAGCCGTCCTGGTTGCTGGTCAGTGTCTTGCCGTCGGTGGTCCGGCCGTCGGCGGACACCAGGTGGGCGCCCTCGCCGCGGCCGGTGATCTCCGCCTGGTAGACGTTTCCGGCGCGGAGCGTGGTCGTGACGGTGTAGCGCCTGCCGTGCGGCGGGGTGACGGTCAGCACCGGCGGCTTCGCCAGCGGGGCCGGGGTGAAGACGACGGCGGTGGACTTACCGTCGCTCGGGTCGGGGCCGGCCTGGACGAACAACTGCCGTACGACCAGGAGGTACGGGACGCGCAGTGCGGTGCCGTGCTCGGGGGTGACGGTGACCGTGCCGCTGATCTCGGCCTCGCCGTCCGGGCGGTCGGCCCGGAGGGTCACGGTCGCCGTCGCGCTGGCGCCCGCCGGGATGCGCAGGGTCTCGGGGCTGACCCTGGCCTCGCCGCTCGCCTTCAGACGGACGTCGCGGGCCTTGGTGCCGGAGTTGGTCACGGTGAGCTTCCTGCTGCCGCCAACCGTGTGCTTGGCGAGGTCGGCGAGGCCGTAGGAGAGGGTGGCCGGGGTGGTGGTGATGCCGGTGCCCGCCGTGTCGGCGGCCGCGGCGACGTCGAGGCGGCCGGAGCCGACGGTGCTCGTCCCGTAGCCCTTGATCTGCTTGGTGGAGCCCACCAGTTCCGAGGTGACCTTGGCCGGGGTCTCGCCGGGGTGCAGCTGACGCAGCAGGGCGGCGGCGCCCGCGACGTGCGGTGCCGCCATCGACGTACCCGACATACGGTAATAGCCGGGTGCGTAGAGGGACTTGGGGATGGTGGAGCGGATGTCGTAGCCCGGTGCGACCAGGTCCGGCTTCAGGTCCCACCTGAGGTCGGGGCCGCGCGAGGAGAACGAGGCGATCCTGTCGGTGACGTCCGTGCCGCTGATCGTCACCGCCACTTTGCCGTTCGCCAGGCGGCGACCGAGCTCGGCGTACTGGGTGGAGTCGATGCCCAGCATGACCATGGTGTCCATGCGCAGCGAGTCGCCGGAGTCCTTGAGGGAGGTCTGCGCGGCAAGCGGGATCGAACCGTCGCCGGAGGGGGTTTGGGGCTGGTCCTGCGACAGCGGGGCCGGTGCGGCGAACACCGGGCCACTGCCCCCGGACGGCCCGCCGATGAGGGCGATCACGCCGTGGCGCTCGGCTTCCCGGGCCATCTCGATCTCGGTCAGGTAGAGGTCCCGCGAGGACTGGGCGACCAGCATGTCGATGCGGACGGCTTTGCCCTTGACGTCGCCGACCCGCTCCCAGTCCTGCGCGGTGCCCCGCCCGACATCGACGAGCTCGGCGGTGACGGGCTTGACGGGCGGATTCGCGGAGACCATTCCGCGGTACGTCTGGATCTTCTCGCCGCCCTGGTAGGCGGCGCTTGGTATGCGCAGCCCGCTGATGGAGGCGCCGACCGCGACGACACCGTCGGCGGCGGCCGGGGTGCTCACGGTGCCCCTGCCCGGACCCTCGTTGCCGGCGGAGGCGACGACGACAACGCCTGCCTTGGTGGCGGCGGTTGCCGCCGCACCCAGCGGGTCGGTGCCGTCCCCGTAGCCGCCGAGGCTCATGTTGACGACATCGGCGCGGTGCGGATTGGCCGGGTCGATCGCGGCCTCCATACCGGCCACGATGTCGGAGGTGTACCCCTCCCCCGCGTCGTCCATGACCTTGTACGCCAGGATGCTCGCGCCCGGCGCCACACCGGTGACGCCGCCCTGCTCTGCGGCCCTGCCCGCGATGATGCCGGCGACATGGGTGCCGTGGCCGTTGTCGTCCATCGGATCGGCATCGCCGTTGGCGAAGTCGTAGCCGCCGACGACCTTGTGGCCCTTGCCGAAGCCGCCGCCGAGGTCGGGGTGGGTGTAGTCGACCCCGCTGTCCAGGACGGCGACGGTGGTGCCCCTGCCGTCAGCGCTGTTGCCCGCCCGGTCCTTGCGCCGCCACACCTGCGGAGCGTTGATCAGCGGCACACTCGCATCGGTCAGGACGTGCATCTTGGCATCGGGGACCACGGAGGCCACCCCGGGCAGCTGCTTCAGCGCGGCGACCTCGGAAGCCTTCACCCTCACCGCGACCGCGTTGAGCAGCAGATTCAGCGTGCGTGGTGAACCGGCGTGCAGCCCGGCGCCCTTGGCCCGGTCGAGGAACGACTTCTGCCGGCCGGCGAGGGCGGCCCGGTCCGTGCCGATCGCCCGGGCGTCGGCGGAGCGCAGAACGCCCTTCCCGGCCGCGGCGGCCTGCCCGGTCAGCGTGACGATGACGCGCTGCTCCGGATCCTGGTGGGGGTCCGCGGTGGCGGACTGGGGCACCGCGGACAGCAGGCCGCCAAGGACGGCGACCGCGAGTGCGGCAGTGAGAGATCTTCGAGGGGTCATACCAGACCAAGTAATCGGAATCGCGTGGTCCAGACAACGTTTTGGCCTGGCCCATTGCTGCCCCTGGCACATACAGGCCAGGATCCTGGCCATGCCCCAGCTGACCGCTGCCGGAATCGACCCGTTCGACGAGAGCGTCTACCGAGCGCTCCTTGTCCGCCACACCGCCGCTCCCGCCGAGCTGGCCGACGATCTGTCCTGCTCCACCGAGCGGGTCGCCCGCGCCCTGGACCGGCTGCGCGAAAACGGCCTGGTAGGGCGACTCTCCGGAACTCGCCGCCGCTACGCGGCCATTGAGCCGGGCGCGGCCCTGGAGTCCCTGGTCCGCTCCCGTACCGCCGACCTCGACAGCGTACGGGCGGCCGCCGGCGAGCTCTCGCGCCTGTTCACCTCGGCCCAGCAAGGCAGCTTCGAACAGGTCGAAGTCATCACCGGCGGCGAGGCTTTGGGCCGCTGGTTCGTACAGCTGCAGCAGGAAGCACGCGAGGAAGTCATCACCCTGGACCGCCCGCCGTACGCACTCACCACCTCCAACCCGGTCGAGGCGACGGCCCTCACCCGGGGCGTCCGCTATCGCGCCGTGTACGCCCCCGAGGCCCTGGAATGGCCCGGCGTACTGAGCGACATCCGCGAGTTGGTGGACCATGGCGAGCAGGCCCGCGTCCTGCCCGGTCTCCGTATCAAACTGGCCATCGCGGACCGGCGCCTCGCCCTGATGCCGCTCTCCCTCGACTTCACCACAGAGGTACGTGCGGCCGTCATCCGCCCCTCCGCCCTCCTGGACGGACTGATCGACTACTGGGAACTCTGCTGGCGCACGGCCACCCCGCTGGACGCCCCCGCCGACGACCCTCTCAGCGAGGAGGACCGCCAGATGCTCACACTGCTGGTCGGCGGCCTCAAGGACGAGGCGATCGCCCGCCAGCTGGGCTGGTCGGTGCGGACGATGCGGCGCCGGATCAGCCGCCTCCACGAGGAACTGGGCGCGGCCAACCGCTTCCAGGCGGGGGTGATCGCAGCCCGCCGGGGGTGGATATGAAGCCCCGTATCCGCTTGGGGCAGACGGCAGGCCCGGCCGCCCGCCGCGGGGGCACCGGTCACCCGGCAGCTGCCGCCGGACCGCGGGTCAGGCGGGACCAGGGCCCGCCGCTGCACACATTGCCGACCAACTCCGGCGCCCAGCACAAGAATAGGCTTGCGGACCAAGGTTTGGTGAGGAGCGTCGCTGGCGAAACACTTCAACCATGGGCTTACATCCGGTTGCCGACCATCCTGCCGTCGCTGTCTTCCGTGAACCCCGAGGCGGGCGGCCCGTCCCGATACTGGGCCCGCGGGTCGAAGCCGAGGCGCGGCGGACCGCACGTGTGCTGGCCGGGGTGGCGACCCACGCCGGACCTGTCGAGCGGACCGTCGCACTGCGGCGGGCCACTGCGGCTGCCGGTGGGTTGGTGACCGCGCTGGCGGCTCTGGCTCCGGCCGTGCCCGGTGAGGAAGTGCCGGCGGAGTCGACCAGTCAGTCGTACTTCCGGGTCCGTGAGGTGGAGCTGTCGGATCAGCAGGCCGCTCTGCACGGCGCCCTGGTCATCCACCGCGGTCTGGAAGATCTGTGTGATGCCCCGCTGTCGGGTGCCGACCTGGCGCTGGAGGTGGCCGGGATACGGCAGTCGGTGTTCGACCTCACCGGCGCAGCGCCGGGCGCCGATCCTGACCTCGCCTCACCGTTGGCCCTCCCCGAGCCTGGTGCGGGGCCGTCGTTGGAGAGTGTGTGGAGTGCCCGGTGGCTCATCGGGCACCAGGTCCATGTCCTGTTCAACATCTGCGCCGCGGTCGCGGTGGCCGACGCCACCCGCCATCTGCGGCACGGCGACGACGATGCCGCGCTGCTGCGGCTGGCAGATGCGACGGTGTATGTGCGGGGCTTCCCAGCGGCCATGACCCACGCCAGTACGATCCCGATCGACTACTACATGGCGGCGATACGCCAGAGCATGGCCCCTCCTTCGGTGGACGTCCCGTTGAGCGGGCGCCAGCATCGCGGCTACAAACTGTTCCGGGCGGCGATGAAGGACCTGCTGTCCGTGGTTCCCGACTCCTACGAGCATCTGGCGGCCCGCGCCCCGGAGCTGGCCGAGGCACGGGACGCTCTGTTGGAAGCCGACATCGTGGACGGTGAACGGCACGTCACCTTGGCGTACTCGATGGTGCATCTGCGTCGTTCCCTCGCTCAGCGACCTGAAGGCCCCGACAACGCCGTCGCCGAACTACGGCTCATGCGTCATCGCCGCGCGGCCCAGTACGCTCCCCTGATCCGATTCGGGGACCACTACATCGCCGACGCCGTGGCCGGCCTGCGCCACTCGTAGGTCCGCGCGTCCGACGCCCAGCCCACCCCCGGCAGGAGACCCTGATGCCCGAGACGACGCCCGGCACCTCCCAAAGCACTGCCGCCGACTGGGAACTCGATCCGGCCGATGCCGACGCGTGCGAGCAGGTGGCCCGCACCCTGTGCACCGGCGGGCACGACCAGATCGACAGCCCGAAGTGGCCGGCACTGGCCCGGGACGCCTGGGAGGACCTTCCCCTGCTGCTGCGCCGCGAGGTGCGCCGGTTCCGAAGGCACTCCGGCCCGCACGGCACCTTGGTGATCGGCGGTCTGCCCATCGACGAGGCGGCCCTGCCCGCGACACCGGCCCTGCCCGGCTCGGTCCAGCGCCAGGCCACCGTCCCAGCCGCAGTGCTCACCATGGTGGCCTGCGGGCTCGGCGAGCCTCTCGCCTACCTTGCCGAGAAATCCGGTGCCCTCGTACAGGACGTCGTGCCCGTGCCCGGGCAGGAGACCTTCCACGGCAACGCCGGCTCGGCACCCCTCTCCTTCCACACCGAGAACGGCTTCCACCCCCACCCACCCGACTACGTGATCTTCCTGTGTCTGCGCGCCGACCACGACCGGACCGCCGGCCTGCGCACCGCCGGCATCCGCCAAGCGCTGCCGCTCCTCACCCCAGCCAGCCGCCAGGCCCTGTTCGCACCGGAGTTCATCACCACACCACCCCCCTCCTTCAGCCCCGACGCAGCCGTGAACAAGCCCGATGCCACACCCCGGCCGGTGCTGTCAGGAGCTGCCGAGGACCCCGACATCCACATGGCCCAACTCGTCACCACCCCGCTCACCCCTCGGGCCACGGCGGCGCTGACCGAATTCGGCCGCGCCTTCGAGGCGACCGCCCGCACCCTGCGCCTGACCCCCGGCGACCTGGTCATCATCGACAACCGCGTCACCGTCCACGGCCGCACCGCCTTCCGCCCCCGTTACGACGGAGCGGACCGCTGGCTGCAACGCACCTACGTCACCACCGACCTGCGCCGCTCCCGCGACCACCGCCCCCACGACGGCCACGTACTCGCCCGCTGACCAGCCTGAAGAGCCGTTTACCCTCGGGCAGTTCCACGATCACCAACGTGCCGCGCTTCCGGGACGGACCGCGTGTGCAGCTCCCGCCATCCGCACTCGCAGGCGGGAAGAGACGGAGACGGGTGCGACGGTCGGAACGTGTGCGGAGTGACGGCCCGTTCGGCGTTGCGGCGGAGGGCAATCGCATCCGCCGAGCTCCCTGCGGGCTCGGCTTTGGAGGGGGGCCTACCTGCATGTATACGCGCCGTGAGGGGCGCTGCGTCCTACTGGCGACAGCTGGGGCGTATGACGGATCGTCCATGCCGGTGCGTCGTTTGGCCCAGGTGCGGGTGCGGGCGACACCTGCGGGACGGACTCCTGCCTGGAGGGGTCGAAGTCGGCAAGTCCGCATGTCGTTGTTTGATGCGCTGGGCGATGGCGATGCTGACACGGCTGTCGTGGCCGTCACGTAAGGCGGAGACCGTGTGTCGCCCGGAGTGTCGCCGCGCATCCACCTCATGCGGTGCTTCCCCCACCGCGAACGGCCCGTCGGGGGCGAGCCAGCTGCGCGCGTCGCCGCAGGACGCCATGTAGTCCCGTTCGATGACGTCCACCCCGTCGATCAGCGGCCGGACTTCGGGCGTGCCGTGCCGGTCACGTGGATCCGGCGGGATCACACGGATCCCGAAAACGTGCGGCTGCCCAGTCATTCACCCAGCGTCTCCCCCGGCCGGGACGGTTGTCACCGAGTTTTCGATCTGACGACGCTCCGGTCAGAGACGTGGCCCCTCTCCGACGCTGGTGTCGAGCCAGTGGCGCAGGCGCCCAGGGCGCGGTGCCGGACCTGTGCACGGGCACCAGCCGGTTCCCGGCGGACGGGCTGGAGTTACGTGAGCGGGGCTGCCTTCGCGTCCCAGTCGATGTGGTGGTCGAACTGCCAGGCCATCTTCTCCGGGTTGATCAGCTTCATGGCCGCCGGCATCACGAGGTCGCGCAGTACACGGCCGACCGGCCCCGCGGTCTTGTTGCTGTTCGTTCGGGCGCCGAGCTTGATGATGCGCTCGACGCGGGGGCGGCGCAGTTGTTCGTACGCGGCGAAGGCCTGGTCGTAGGGCAGGTCCCGCAGGCAGCGCGCCAGTTCGACGGCGCTTTCGGCGGCGATGGAGGCGCCCTGCCCGGAGCTGGACGAGGCGGCGTGGGCCGCGTCGCCGACCAGGGTCATACGGCCGCGGGTCCAGGTCGCGACCCTTGGCATGTTCTCCATCGGGCCGGTGATGAGGAGCCGGCCGACGTCGGTACGGCTGATCATCTCAAGGGCCGGGGTGCGGTCGTCGGCGAAGGCGGCCCGCAGGGTGCGCATCCACTCGTTCGCGCCGATCGCCTGGGCCTCGGCGACTGTCATCGGGGGGCGGTGGGGCAGGTTCACGAACCACACCGCCGAGGAGTCGTCGAAGACCTGGTATCCGAAGAATGCGCGCTTGCCGAAGCACATGTACATGACGCCGTTGGTGGAGGGCATCCCCGATGGGTGCATCCGCGCACCGAAGCAGACCAGGCCGGCGTAGTTCGGCTCTGGAGCAGCCGGGTCGATCAGGGGGCGGACCGTGGAGCGGATGCCGTCGGCGCCGATGAGGATGTCGGCGTTCGCCTGCGTACCGTCCGCGAAGTGCGCGGTGATGCCGGAGCCGGTGTCCGTCGTGCCGGTCAGCCGCTTGCCGTGATGGATGGGTACGGAGCGGCGCTCCGCCTCGTCGTAGAGCGCACGGTAGAGATCGGCGCGCCAGACGAACTGCAGGGGCGGGAGGCGGGAGGGCGGGGCGAACTGCGCGAGGTGCTTACCCGTCCAGCTCTGTAGCCCCATGGCGGTGACCGGTGTGCCGATGGCGCGGACGATGTCGCCCGCGCCGATCGCGTCGAGGGCGTTCTGGCCGTTCGGGGCGATGGTCATGCCGCCTCCGGCCCCATCGGCCGTGGAGTCGTACGCCTCGTGGACGGCGGCGTCGATACCTGCCTGACGGAGGGCCATCGCGGCGACCGGGCCTGCGATGCCGCCGCCGATGACGAGCGCGGTGCGGGCTTTGCCGATGCGGGTCATGACCGGTGCCCCTTCGCGGGGGCGTCGATCGTCGGTACGCCGCCGGTCTTGTGTGCGCGGCGCACGTCCTGGACGTACGCACGGGAGAACATCGCCGACAGGATCGCGATGCCGCCGCGGTGGATGCGGATCTCGCTGTTCGTCGCGGAGCCGGACAGATGGATACGGCGGCCGGCCGCCTTGTCGGGGGTGGCTGAGGGCTGGGAGTCCTTGATCTTGCCGCGGGCGGTCCACCGCAGGTTCCAGTGGTCGATGGCGGTGCCGTCGTCGACGAGCAGCTTGACCATGGCCCGGTCCATGTCGAGGTGAATCTCGACGTCGTCGGGGAGGTCGGGGGAACGGAGGTCGAGGACGGCAGCGCCGTGGCGGGCCTTGATCTCGAAGCGGCCGGCCTCGGTCCAGTTTCCCAGGTGCTTGACGAGGCCGTGGTCGGAGTGGATGCGCTCGGTGAGGGACATCTCGGTGATTCCTCTCGGGGCGGTGTCGCGTTGACGGTTCGATAGTTGCATTGCAACTAGTCTCACGTCAACTAGTTCTTTCGGGGCTAAAATCGAGTCCATGACCACATCGGCTCCCCGCAGCTCCCCCCTCGCCCTGACCGTCCTGGCTCTGCTGCACTACAAGCCGCTGCACCCGTACGGCATCCAGCGGCTGGTCAAGGACTGGGGCAAGGAGCAGGTCGTCAACGTCAGGCAGCGTGCGAGCCTCTACCGCACGATCGAGCGGCTCAATGGCGACGGGCTGATCGCGGTCCGTGAGACAGGACGCGATCAGCAGTACCCCGAGCGGACCGTGTACGAAGTCACCGACGCGGGACGCGAGACCGCCCGCGCCTGGCTGGAGGAGATGCTCGCCGCGCCCAAGCAGGAGTTCCCGGAGTTCCCGGCCGCCCTGTCGAATCTGCTGCTGCTCACACCGGAAGAGACGGCGGACGTACTGGAGCGGCGGGGCGACGCACTCGCGGAGAAGCTCGGCGGACTGGAAGCGGCCATGACCGCGGAGGCGGAGCAGGGCCTGCCGCGCATCACCCGCCTGGAGACCGAGTATCTGCGGGCCGTGACGGCCGCGGAGCTGGAGTGGGTGCGCGCGGTGGTCGAAGACCTGCGAGCCGGCAGCCTCACGTCGTCGAAGGAGCAGCTGGACGCCCTCGCGGCGGGGCCGCTGCAATAGCGAGCCGGCCCCGGGCGCGTCCGGGGCCGGCCTGAGCACTGCGCTCGCGCGGGGTCAAACCCCAGCCGTTCGTCTCACTCCTGCGTCCTGTGGTGCGGGAGGCAACCCGCAGTCCGCCAGGACCTCCTCCAGTGGAAACACTGTCAGGATCGCCATCCCACGGCTCAAGGACCCGCTCATCGCCACGAGTCGGCCGCATGCGCCACCAGCCTGACCAGGGGCGGGCTCGTGGAGACGACGAAAGATCCCGCCTCTACGATGGCCCGATGACGTCGATCAAGCAGTTCCAAATCACCTTCGACTGCGCAGAACCTGAGCGCGTCGCTCGTTTCTGGTGCGAGGTGTTGGGGTACGTCGTACCGCCGCCGCCGGAGGGGTTTGCCACTTGGGACGATTTCGATCGATCGCTGCCGCCTGAGCGTCAGGGTTCAGGGTTCGTCTGCATGGATCCCTCCGGTGTGGGCCCGCGAATGTACTTCCAGCGTGTTCCCGAAGGCAAGGTCGTCAAGAATCGGATGCATCTCGACGTGCGGGTCGGCACCGGGCTCGTGGGTGAAGAGCGCGTGGCCGCACTTGAGGCCGAATGCACACGACTGGTCGCGCTCGGCGCGGTACGCGGGCAACTCCTGCTTGCCGATGGCTTCAACGAGTCGTGCCTCGGGATGCAGGACATCGAGGGCAACGAGTTCTGTCTCGACTGAGTGGCCGCGAGCGCGGCACCTCCGCGAGTCGACTGGTGCCGTGCGCCATCACGCGGCTCGCCGTCCCGCGGCGCGCGGGCGGTCCTGATCCAGAACCACCCTCAGGTGTCCACGAGCAGGGACCGGTACGGGGTGGGCGCCGACCGCGTCAACGACATCAACGACGGCCAGCTGAGGGTGATCCGCACACTGCCGGACACCCGGCCGCTGATCCCAAGCCCGCCGAGGCCCGGCGCGGCCTGTGGCAGTCCGAGGAGCCCGGCCCGGGGGGGGGGCCCGCCCGGGGGGGGGCGCGGGGGGCGGGGGGGGGGGGCGGGCCCCCGAGACAA
>NZ_JBHWUR010000076.1:0-35846 GCF_042737755.1 Streptomyces sp. NPDC059994 | reverse complement strand
GCGGGGGGCCGGGGGGGCCCCCCCCCCCCGGGCCCCCACGTTCGTATGACGTCGTTACACGGTCTGGTGGGCCAGCAGGGCCACCGCGGCCACGAGCACCACGAGCAGCGTCACCAGCGCCGCCGGGCTCAGACCGCCCCAGGGGCCTTCCTGCTCCAGCCGCGCGCGGTTGGCCCGGCAGACGGGGCAGCGGCCCTCGCTGACCGGCGCCGCGCAGTTCGCGCACACCAATCGGTCATAGGTCATGCGCTTTCCTCCTCCCGCGCGGCGGAGCCGCCGTATGCACCTACTGCTCCGCACAACGCTCAGGGAAACGCAACCGTTCCCACTACCACTGTGCCAGCTCCCGCGCGTTTCGGCGCGCCCCGCCGGATTCTGCCCCCGTGAGGGGGCCCATGGGCCGCCGTCAACGGGACATAAGACGCATCCCCGGAACATCCGCGGGCGGTGCCTGCGCGGCCCAGGCCGGTTCGCGTAGTGTCACGCACACCTATTCCCGGCGACCGTGGTGCACCGTGATCCGATTCGACAACGTCTCCAAGACATATCCCAAGCAGAGCCATCCCGCTCTGCGGGACGTCTCCCTCGACATCGAGAAGGGTGAGTTCGTCTTCCTCGTCGGTTCGTCCGGCTCCGGGAAGTCGACCTTCCTCCGGCTCGTCCTGCGCGAGGAGCGTGCCAGCCAAGGGCAGGTGCACGTGCTCGGCAAGGACCTGGCCCGGCTCTCCAACTGGAAGGTGCCGCACATGCGGCGCCAGCTCGGGACCGTCTTCCAGGACTTCCGGCTGCTCCCCAACAAGACCGTGGCCGAGAACGTCGCCTTCGCCCAGGAGGTCATCGGCAAGCCGCGCGGGGAGATCAGGAAGGCCGTGCCCCAGGTGCTCGACCTCGTCGGGCTCGGTGGCAAGGAGGACCGCCGTCCGGGCGAGCTCTCCGGCGGTGAGCAGCAGCGCGTCGCCATCGCGCGGGCCTTCGTCAACCGGCCGATGCTGCTGATCGCGGACGAGCCGACCGGCAACCTGGACCCGCAGACCTCCGTGGGCATCATGAAGCTCCTGGACCGGATCAACCGGACCGGCACCACCGTGATCATGGCGACCCACGACCAGAACATCGTCGACCAGATGCGCAAGCGTGTTATCGAGCTCGAAAAGGGCCGTCTCGTACGTGACCAGGCGCGCGGCGTCTACGGCTACCAGCATTGATGCGCTGAGCATCGAGCCCGTTCAGCACGGAAAGGCTTAACCAGTCGCCATGCGCGCGCAGTTCGTACTCTCGGAGATCGGTGTCGGTCTCCGCCGCAATCTGACCATGACGTTCGCCGTCATCGTCTCCGTGGCCCTGTCCCTGGCCCTGTTCGGCGGTTCGCTGCTGATGCGGGACCAGGTCAACAACATGAAGGGCTACTGGTACGACAAGGTCAACGTCTCGATCTTCCTCTGCAACAAGGCCGACGCCGAGTCCGTCGCCAAGTGCTCCAAGGGCGCCGTCACCGCCCAGCAGAAGAAGGACATCGAGGGTGACCTGAAGAAGCTGGACATCGTCCAGACCGTCAGCTACGAGTCGGCCGACGAGGCGTTCAAGCACTACAAGGAGCAGTTCGGCGACTCGCCGATGGCCGGTTCGATCACGCCGGACCAGATGCAGGAGTCGTTCCGGGTCAAGCTCAAGGACCCGGAGAAGTTCAAGGTGGTCGCCACCGCCTTCGCCGGGCGCGACGGCGTGCAGTCCGTACAGGACCAGAAGGGCATCCTGGAGAACCTGTTCAGCCTGCTCGGCGGCATGAACGTGGCCGCCGTGCTGGTCATGGCGGTGATGCTGGTCGTGGCGCTGATGCTGATCGTCAACACGGTCCGCGTCTCCGCGTTCAGCAGACGGCGCGAGACCGGCATCATGCGCCTGGTGGGTGCTTCGAGCTTCTACATCCAGGCGCCGTTCATCATGGAGGCCGCCTTCGCCGGCGTCCTCGGCGGCATCGCCGCCTCCGGGATGCTGATCGTCGGCCGCTACTTCATGATCGACCACGGCCTGGACCTGTCGCACAAGCTGAATCTGATCAACTTCATCGGCTGGGACGCGGTCCTCGCCAAGCTGCCGCTGGTGCTCGCGGCGAGCGTGCTGATGCCCGCCCTCGCCGCGTTCTTCGCGCTGCGCAAGTACCTGAAGGTGTGACGCAGGCGCTTCAGCGTGTGAGATGTGCCCCGGGCGCCGTAGGAGCAACAGCCCCTGCGGCGCCCTCGCGTTGTCCTAGACTCGACGCCATGTCAGGTCCGGACGGCTGTCCCAGGTCCCGCGGAGTGCGCCGCGGGGCGGCTCTGACATTGGTCTTCGTCTCGGTCCTGGCGGCCGCCGCGGTGACCGGTTCGCTGCCGCAGGCCGAGGAGGACCGCGCCCCGCTGCACGTGCTGCCCGCCTCCGCCACCGGGCCCCGCGACCGGGGCGCCGACGTGGCCCGGGCCGCCGCCGAGGCGGTGGCCGACGGCAAGTCGGTGACGGAGGCGGCCGCCGAGGCCGTCAGCCGCAGCGGCGACCGGTGGGGCGCGGTCTACGACCCGAGCGCGTACGAGCAGTTCGAGGACGCCCTCGACGGCCGGTACACGGGCGTCGGCCTCTGGGCCCGGCGCACCGCCGGCGGCCGCGTCGAGGTGACCCGCCTCCAGCCCGGCGGCCCGGCCGCACGCGCCGGGATCAGGGCGGGCGACCGGCTCCGTACGATCGACGGCCGCGCGCTCGACACCCTGGCGGTCACCGAGGTCGTCGCCCTGCTGCGCGGCGACGGGGCCACCCCGGGCAGCCGGGTCGTCCTGGGCCTGGACCGGGCCGGGCGGACCTGGAGCGAGTCGCTGCGGCGGGCCGAGCTCACCATGGAGTCCGTGACGGTGAGCGCGCTGTCGGGCGGCGAGGTGATGATCAAGGTGGCGGCCTTCACCAAGGGCTCCGGCGAGCGGGTACGGACAGCGGTCCGCGCGGCCCCCGGCGGCGCCGGGGTCCTGCTCGACCTGCGGGGCAACACCGGCGGCCTGGTCACCGAGGCCACCTCCGCCGCCTCCGCCTTCCTCGACGGCGGCCTGGTCGCCACGTACGACGTGCACGGCCGCCAGCGCGCGCTGTACGCGAACCGGGGCGGCGACACCGCACGGCCGGTGGTGGTCCTGGTCGACAGCGGCACCATGAGCGCGGCCGAGCTGCTGACCGGGGCCCTGCAGGACCGGGGCCGGGCCGTCACGGTGGGCTCGCGCACCTTCGGCAAGGGCTCGGTCCAGATGCCGACCAATCTGCCGGACGGCTCGGTGGCCGAGCTGACCGTCGGCCACTACCGCACCCCGGCGGGCCACGGCGTCGACGGGAAGGGCATCACTCCGGACGTACCGGTCACCGAGCGTGCCCAGGAGCGGGCCGAGGCAGTATTGAGTGGCCTCGGGGGCCGGTCGTAGTGCGAAAATGGCCGCACTATGGCTAAGGCAAAAGACAAGGACAAGGGCGACGGCCGCAAGCTCGTCGCGCAGAACAAGAAGGCACGGCACGACTACCTCATCATCGACACCTACGAGTGCGGTCTCGTGCTCACCGGTACCGAGGTGAAGTCGCTGCGCCAGGGGCGGGCGTCGCTGGTCGACGGGTTCGTGCAGATCGACGGGGGCGAGGCCTGGCTGCACAACGTCCACGTGCCGGAGTACGCGCAGGGCACCTGGACCAACCACAGCGCGCGGCGCAAGCGCAAGCTGCTGCTGCACCGCGCCGAGATCGACAAGCTGGAGTCGAAGTCGCAGGAGACGGGTCACACGATCGTGCCCCTGGTCATGTACTTCAAGGACGGCCGGGCGAAGATCGAGATCGCGCTGGCGAAGGGCAAGAAGGAGTACGACAAGCGCCAGACGCTGCGGGAGAAGCAGGACACCCGTGAGACGAATCGGGCGATCTCGGCGGCCCGCCGCCGCCAGCGGGCGTAATGTCCTGGCGAGCCGCGGTCCGCGTCGCGTACCATGGCTTCAGCACCGCCCCCCGGGGTGGAGCACATTGTTAACAAAACATGGGGATGATCGGTTTCGACAGCGGATGTCGAAGCAGGGGAAGCGTGTCGAGGAAGCGGCAATGATCTCGTTAACCATATGTCGCAACCTATAATCGCCAACACCAAGCGCGATTCCTTCGCCCTCGCTGCCTAAGTAGCGACTTGCGAAGTGTCAGCCCGGGGGTGATCCCGACCCGGATCCTGGCATCATCAAGGGATCTAAACTTCTGAGCCCGGTCACGGGGCCCAGAAGGAAATCAAACAGTGACTGAGCCCGTCGGAGACTTGTTCGCGTGATCTCCGGGGCTGAGAAAAGCGCAGCGAACTGCACACGGAGAAGCCCTGATTCTGCACCGTTGGACGCGGGTTCGATTCCCGCCATCTCCACAATTCCCATGTTTGACGAAGGCCCGGCCGCTATCGCAGCGACCGGGCCTTCGTCGTACGCCCTCACGCGCGCCGCGCCGGGCCCGCCGCGCACGCCACCAGCGCGAGGCCCGCCGCGCAGACCGGGGCGAGGTAGGCCGTCGGGCCGGTCGTGTGGTCGGTGAGCCAGCCGCCCGTGGCCGAGCCGGCCGCGATGCCGCCCAGGATCGCGGTGACCGCGAGCGTCATCCCCTCGTTGAGGCGGCCCTCGGGCGTGAGGCGCTGGACCAGGGTCATCCCGGTGACCATGGTCGGCGCGGTCGCCGCGCCCGCGAGCAGCAGGGCGGCGGCCAGGACCACCAGCGAACCGGTACGCGCCGCCAGCAGCGGAAGGCACATCAGGGCCGTCATCGCGCCGACGCACACGAGGAGCCGCCGGGAGACGGAACGCGCGGGCCGCACCGAGCCGTACACCAGGCCCGCCGCACCCGACCCGGCCGCCTGGAGGGCGAGGACCGCGCCGCCCGACGGGCCGTGGCCGAGCCCGGACGCGTACGCCAGGGTCACCACCTCCATCGAGCCGAACACCGCGCCCGTGGCGAGGAAGACGGCGAGCAGCGGGGCGAGGCCGGGGGAGCGCAGGGGGGAGCGGGCGGTGGTGCGCGGGGCCACCGGCGGTTCCGTGGAGCGCTGGGCCGAGAAGATCAGCACGCCCGTCATCAGGAGCACCGCGCTCATCAGCGTGCCCGCCTCCGGGAACAGGGCCGTGCACAGGAACGCGGCGGCCACCGGGCCGAGCGTGAAGCACAGTTCGTCCACGGCCTGCTCGAAGGAGTTGGCGGTGTGCAGGGCCGCCGGGTCGCCCCGGTGGACGTGCGCCCAGCGCGCCCTCGACATCCCGCCGGTGTTCGGGGTGGTGGCGGTCGCGGCGTACGCGGCGAACAGCGTCCAGTCGGGCGCGCCGAGGCGTACGCAGAGCAGCAGCGCCAGTGAGCCGAGCACCGCGATCGCGGTGGCGGGCACGGCGACCCGGGCCTGGCCGTGGCGGTCGACCAGGCGGGCCGTCCAGGGGGCGACCAGCGCGGTCGCGGCGAGGCCGGTGGCGGTGACGGCGCCGGCGAGGGCGTACGAGCCGCGCGACCCGGCAATCATGATCACGCCGCTCACGCTGAACATGCCCATGGGGAGCCGGGCGATGAGGTTGCCCAGGGTGAAGGCGCGGGCGCCGGGGACGGCGAAGAGGCGGCGGTAGGGGGCGGTCCGTGCGGCCTTCTCGCGGGCCTTGCGGCGGGGCTCGCGCTCGTACGGAACGGGCCCGGCGAGCACCAGGGTCGAACCCGAGACGGTCATCAGTTGCGGCATGCACCGAGCTTCGCCCGGGTGGGGCACGGGCGTCCAACACCTGATCAGAGGCCATTCACGCACTTCCGTTGTCAGTGGCCCGAGGAAGGTCTTCTGCTGTTGGCGTCCGTGCGGTTGACTGCCGTCCGTGACCCAGGACATCGACCCCCGGCTGCTGCGCGCGTTCACCGCCGTCGCCGACGAACTGCACTTCACCCGGGCCGCCGCCCGGCTCTTCGTCGCCCAGCAGGCGCTCAGCCGGGACGTGCGGCGGCTCGAACGCGAACTGGGCGCCGAGCTGTTCGTGCGGACCACGCGCGCGGTGGAGCTCACCGCCGACGGCCGGCGGCTGCTGCCGTACGCGCGCCGGGTGCTCGCCGCGCACGACGAGCTCCGGACGGGATGGGCGGCCGAGGCCCGCCCGCTGCTCGTCGACGTCAGCGCCTCGGTCGGCACCGGCCACCGGGTGCTGGTGCGGGCCCGCGAGGCGGCGGCCGGGCAGGAGTTCGTGGCGCGCTATCTGAGCGGGCTCACCGGGGCCGCCGCCGAGATCCTGGCCGGGCGCCTCGACATCTCCTTCGGCCGGGTCGCCGGGCTCGACCCCTCGGTGCTCGCGGGCCTCTCGCACCAGCCCGTGCGGTACGAGCGGATGGCGGTACTGCTCCCCGACGGGCACCGGCTCGCGCATCTGGAGGAGGTGCCGGTGGACGCGCTCGCGGGCGAGACGCTGTACGCCGGGGCGGGTAATCCGGCCACCGCCGAGTGGACGGATCTGGCCGCGCGGCTCTTCGCGGGGCGGGGCGCGGAACTGGCCGCGCCCTTCCCGGAGATCTCCGGGCAGGAGGAGTTCGCCCGGGTGGTGCTGGGGCGCGGCTGGTCGGTCCTGGCCAGCACGGACTTCATGGAAATACCCGGGATGGTGCTGCGGCCGCTGACCGGGCCCGTACCGCTGTCACCGGTTTCGCTGGTGTGGCGCAAGGGGCTGCACCACCCTGGCCTGGAGGTTCTCAGGGAGGTCGCCCGGCGGATGGGAAGGGCAGCCGGATGGCTCGAACTGCCCCCTGATTGCTGGCTTCCGGAAGGGGATCTGTCCCTCATGTCCCGCTGATGCCACTCTGGTGTTCCAGTTGAGGAACAACACTCGGCGCGTGAACGTGGCTCACAGCAGCGTGCGCTACATTCATTCCCCGGGTGCGGTGTGGTAGTGGGGGTGCGTGGAACGGGTGGGGACCCGGTCCGGAACGCAGTGCCCGCTAGAGGAGTGCGCGCAACCCGCGAATCATCCAGTGGGGAAGTGCGTACGCAAAGTGGACAACTGGCGAAAAGGTGCCCCTCAGGGGCGACCCCTGAACCCGTTCGAGGAGCCCCGTAGGCCTCTCGACGACTTCACGATGGAACTGAACGTCGCCGGACGCCTGCCGGGCAACCCCCAGGCACAGGGCCGGACTCAGGACCAGACGCAGGCCCGGACCCAGGTCCAGGCCCGCTTCCCGGCTCAGGACCTGGCGCAGGCGCCGGTCCCCGCCGGTGACCCCGACGGCCCCGTCTTCGTGGACGAGAGCGGCCGCCGCGGCAAGAACCTGCGCCGGCTCGGCTGGGTCTTCGGGCTGGCATGCACCTGCTACGCGGTGATGCTCGTCGGCAGTCTGCTCGGCGGCAGCTCCCGCGCGCCCTGGCTCGGCATACCCGGCCCCGCCGCCAAGGAGAAGACGACGGAGACGGTCCAGGTCACACCGGCCCCCACCGACTCCCGCCCCACCCACCCGGGCACCAGGCCCGGCGTCCCCGCCAAGAGCAGGACGCACCCCCCGGCCACCGGCTCCGCACGAGCCAAGGCCTCCGGCACCCCCAAGCCGGGCAGGACGAAGAACTCCGGCAAGCCCACCGGCGCCTCCCCGCATCCCGGCACCTCGCAGAGCGCGAAGCCGGCCGGCGGCCACTCGGCGAGCCCCGGCCTCCCCACCGGCACGTCCGGCAGCCCGACGGGCCTGTCGACGAAGCCGACTCCGCCCTCTGGAGCCAGCACGTGAAAGCCCCTCGCCGTACGACCCGTCGTACGACTTCCGCCACAACCCCTCGTACGCGCAGACGCCGCAGCCTGCCGATGCGCTATCTGCTGCCCCTGCTCTTCCTCGTCGCCCTCTTCGCGATGCTGATGCTGCGCGGGTACGTCCACAACGAGATAGCCGCCGACCACCGCATCCGCCCGGACGCGTCCACCGACACGGTGCCCGAGCGCATCCTGGACGGCGGACCGGTCATCGACGCGCGGGGCACGGGCAAGCCCACCAGCCTCGACATCCCCAAGCACAAACTGGTGCTCACCTTCGACGACGGCCCGGACCCCACCTGGACCCCGAAGGTGCTCGACCAGCTGAGGAAGTACCACGCGCACGGCGTCTTCTTCGTCACCGGCGCCAACGCCGCCCGCTACCCCGATCTGGTCAGGCGGATGGTCGACGAGGGCCACGAGGTCGGCCTGCACACCTTCAACCACCCCGACCTCTCCTACCAGTCGCACGCCCGCATCGACTGGGAGCTCGCGCAGAACCAGCTGGCCCTCGAAGGCGCCGCCGGCATCCGCACCTCCCTCTTCCGGCCGCCGTACTCGTCGTTCGCGGACGCGATCGACGACCAGAACTGGCCGGTGATCAAGTACGTGGGAAGCCGCGGGTACATCACCGCGCTCGACTCCACGGACAGTGAGGACTGGCAGCGCCCCGGCATCAAGACGATCATCAAGAACGCCACGCCCAAGCACGGCAGGGGCGCCATCGTCCTGATGCACGACTCCGGCGGCGACCGCTCGCAGACCGTGGCCGCGCTCGACACCTTCCTGCCCCAGCTCCAGGGCAAGGGCTACACGTTCGTGAATCTGACCGAGGCTCTGAACGCGCCGAGCGCGCACACCCCGGTCACCGGCATCGACCTGTGGAAGGGCAAGGCGTTCGTCTTCGCCGTCCAGGTATCCGAGAACACCACCGACGTCCTGGTGGGCGGGCTCGCCGTGATCGGCGTGCTGGTCTTCGCCCGGTTCGGCCTGATGCTGATCCTGTCGTTCCTGCACGCGCGCAAGGTGCGGGCGCGCGGGTTCCGCTGGGGCCCCGAGGTCACCGAGCCGGTCTCGGTGATCGTCCCCGCGTACAACGAGCGCGAGTGCATCGCCAACACCGTGCGCTCACTGATGGCCAGCGACCATCCCATCGAGGTGATCGTCGTCGACGACGGCTCCACCGACGGCACCGCGGAGATCGTCGAGGCGATGTGGCTGGCGAACGTCCGGGTGGTCCGCCAGGTCAACGGCGGCAAGCCGTCGGCGCTCAACAACGGCATCAGGCACGCCCGTTACGACATCGTCGTGATGATGGACGGCGACACCGTCTTCGAGCCGTCGACCGTACGCGAGCTGGTGCAGCCGTTCGGCGACCCGAAGGTCGGCGCGGTCGCGGGCAACGCCAAGGTGGGCAACCGCGACTCGCTCATCGGCGCCTGGCAGCACATCGAGTACGTCATGGGCTTCAACCTGGACCGCCGGATGTACGACGTGCTCGGCTGCATGCCGACCATCCCCGGCGCGGTCGGCGCCTTCCGCCGCACCGCCCTGGAGCGGGTCGGCGGCATCAGCGAGGACACCCTCGCCGAGGACACCGACGTCACCATGGCGATGCACCGCGACGGCTGGCGGGTCGTGTACGCGGAGAACGCGCGCGCCTGGACCGAGGCGCCGGAGTCCGTACAGCAGCTCTGGTCGCAGCGCTACCGCTGGTCGTACGGCACCATGCAGGCGATCTGGAAGCACCGCGGCGCGGTCTTCGAGCGCGGCCCGTCGGGCCGCTTCGGCCGCGTAGGCCTGCCCCTGGTCTCCCTCTTCATGGTCCTCGCCCCCCTCCTCGCCCCCCTGATCGACGTGTTCCTCCTGTACGGCCTGGTCTTCGGCCCGACGCAGAAGACCGTGGTTGCCTGGCTGGGCGTCCTGGCGATCCAGCTGGTCTGCGCGGCCTACGCGTTCCGTCTGGACCGCGAACGCCTCACCCACCTGGTGTCGCTCCCGCTCCAGCAGGTCCTCTACCGCCAGCTGATGTACGTGGTGCTCCTCCAGTCCTGGATCACCGCCCTCACCGGCGGCCGGCTGCGGTGGCAGAAGCTGCGGCGCACGGGGGTCGTGGAGGCGCCGGGGGGTATTCCGACGCAGCGCAACAGCAAGGAGAACATCGACCGGAGGCCCGTCGCATGACCACCACCGAGCCCACGGGCGCCTGGCCGCAGCCCGGACCGTACGGGACCAGCGAGCAGGGAGCCGATTCCGCCTCCGAGCAGGGAGCGGACTCCCGCTATCTGTCTCCGCCGGCGGCGGCCCTGCGCCACAAGCCCGAAGCGCCCGCGCCCGCCAAGCCCGGCCGTGACCGCTACTTCGACCTGCTCAGGGCGCTGGCCCTGTTCCGTGTCGTCCTCTATCACCTCATGGGCTGGGCCTGGCTGCCGCTGGCCTTCCCGTCCATGGGCGTCATGTTCGCGCTCGCGGGCAACCTCATGGGGCGTTCGCTCAAGCGCCCGGCCCCCCAGGTGATCCGCAGCCGGATGCGGCGCCTGCTGCCGCCGATGTGGCTGCTGGGCGCGATCGGCGTCACCGGCATGATCGCCCAGGGCTGGGGCCCCGACGCGGACGGCCACCCGGGATGGTGGTGGACCCATCTCCTCTTCTGGATCGTCCCGCTGAGCGACCCCCCGTACGCGTCCGACCTCGCCGGCGTCCACGGCTTCCTGGACGGTTCCTGGGCGGGCAACGTCGCCGAGCCGCTCTGGTACCTGCGCGCCTACCTCTGGTACGTCCTGCTTTCGCCGGTGATCCTGCGCTACCTGCGCAAGGTGCCGTGGACGACGATCCTGGCGCCGCTGGTGCTCTCGGCGGTGATGACCTTCGGCAGCTTCGACCTTCCGGAGCGGATCGACTCCGCGATCACCGACTTCTCCACCTTCGGCGCCTGCTGGGTGCTGGGCATGGCCCATCAGCAGGGCGTCCTGAGCCGCGTACCGCGGTACATCGTCCCGGCGGTGGCCCCGTTCATCCTCGGCGTCGGCCTCTGGTGGGCCATGCGGAACGACTTCGGCGGCGAGAACGAGCTGGACGGGATCCCGCTCGCCCAGGCCCTCTGGTCGTTCGGCGCCGTGCTGCTGCTCCTCCACTTCAGCCCTTCGTGGTCCGAGTGGCCGCCGCGGCTGCGCCGCTGGGACCGGCTGATCACCCTACTCAACTCGCGCGCGGTGACGGTCTACCTCTGGCACAACGTGTGCATCCTCGCCGCGGCGACGATGTGGGACCAGCTGTGGGGGGTCGGCTCCCTGGGCGAGAGCGTGCCGTGGCTCCTTGACAGCGCCTGGCCGGTGCTCGCCTTCACCTGGGTACTGATCGGCCTGTGCGTCCTGAGCTTCGGCTGGGTCGAGGACGTGGCCGCCAAGCGCAGCCCCAGACTGTGGCCGGATGGTAAGTCGCGTGTGCCCAAGGGCTGAGTGATCGAGAAAAGGCGAGGGGCCCGGACGCTGCGTCCGGGCCCCTCGTCGTGCACTCAGCCTATGGCCGGCTTCGACTGCCAGCCGCTGTTGATCTGGATCCCGGCGGTCGGCATGGTGGTCCGGCCGCCGGAGTAGAAGCGGACGGTTCCGTCGGCCTTGATCACCCAGATGTCGGGGACGCCGTCGCCGTCGGCGTCAGGCGTGCCGTAAAGGAGCCTGATGTTGCTCCGGCCCCAACTGGAGGCACCGTAGACGCCGTCGGAGCCGTTGGCGGAGCCCACGGCGCTGGCCAGCGACTTCAGATCGACACCACCGGTGGCGGCCTTCTTGCCGACGCGCAGCGCGAGTTGCCCGGCGCTGTCGCTGCGGTAGATCAGATCGGCGGTGCCGTCGCCCGTGACGTCCTGGACGGTGACGATGTCGCGGCTGCTCCAGGCGTCCGGTGACAGCTGGACCGCCTGGTCGACGGTGGCGCCGTTGTAGCCGACCAGGGCCCAGAAGGCGTCGCCGACCCGGAGGAAGAAGTCCGGTTTGCC
Organism: Streptomyces sp. NPDC059994; assembly: GCF_042737755.1. Lineage (NCBI taxonomy): Bacteria > Bacillati > Actinomycetota > Actinomycetes > Kitasatosporales > Streptomycetaceae > Streptomyces > Streptomyces sp. NPDC059994. The sequence goes on along the minus strand of NZ_JBHWUR010000076.1, from coordinate 24,080 downwards.
GTCACCGGTGGCGTCCCCGGCGGAGACGATCTGGGTGATGGAGGCCGGGCTGGGCGCGTTCGACGGCAGCAGGATCTCCTGGCGCTTGTCGATGTTGACCGCGCCGTATCCGTCGCCGGGGTAGACCCAGAGCCTGCCTTCGCGGACGGCGACGAGGTCCTGGAGACCGTCACCTCCGTACACGTCACCGAGGTGCGTGATGAGCGTGTTCTTCCAGTAGCCGCTAGGGGCCGCCGTGTAGATCGGCCTGCCGTCGCCGCCGGTGGGGTCCTTGTCGGGATTGCCCCGGTAGCCGCCGGACATGGAGTAGCCGAGGCCACCGGTGCCCTTGGACAGGTCCGCCAGGGCCTGGGAGGGGTAGGTGCGCAGGTCGCCGTCGCCGCTGACCACCATCAGGTCCGGCAGCTTGTCGCCGGTGAGGTCGCCCGGGGTGTCGGCGGTGTCGCGCGGGGTCACGTAGAACAGGTATTTACGGGGTTCGGACCTGTTGTTCGCCGCATCAACAGCCCGTACGTACAGGACGATCGGGCCTGCCATGGGCGGCCTGGCTTTGGAGACGACGGTGGTCGGCGACCCGGCGGTCCGGCCGACCGAGAAGTTGTACGCGCCGCCGTTGTAGCTGTACTCGAACTTCGTGACGTCGTTCTGAGCCGTGCGGAACGTGAACGAGCCCTCTTCACCGAACTTCCTGGTGCTCCACACGGAGTCCTCGGGGTCGTTCCAGAAGCCGTTGTCGCTCTGGTCGGCATCGGGGAAGTCCGTGGAGGTGACGGTGGGCGGGCTCGGTCTCTGGTTGTCGAAGACGAACCGGCAGGGGATGTCGGCAGGGGAGTATCTGCTCGACGTGGCGCCGTACTTGTCGACGGCGATGACGCGCCACGAATATGTGGCACCGTTCTGCAGTCCGCTCGTCGAGAACGGATCGGTGTGCACCCGCGCGGAAGACGTCTGACTGCCGACGGAGACGTTCCCCTTGCTCCCCAGAAGATTGTTGTTGGTGGGGCTGGTGCCCGCTTTCCAGAGCTGGAAGCGGAGCGAGGCCAGGTTGTCGTCCCTGTCCTTGGCGCCGGCCCAGAACGTCAGTTGGGAGGCACCGACGTTGACGTACGGCGCGGTGGTGTCGCAGCTCAGATCCGGGTCGAGGTCGAGCCCGGTCGGGGGCTCGGGGCGCCGGTTGTAGGAGAGGTCGACGTACGGGTCGTTCCCGCCGTCCGCCTGGATCTTCTTCCAGGCGTACTGGGAGTCCTCCGTCGCGGCGCGCATCCCGATGGTCATGGCGTTCCAGCCCCTGGTGACCGCGCGCTGTGCCGTGCCCGTGATTTTGAAGGCCTCGTACGCATCCGGGCAGGAACTGGACTTCCAGCCGTGGGCGAAGCTGCGGCTGGCCAGCTTGTTGCCGCTGGTCATTTTCGGGGCGTTGTTCCAGGTCGTCTTGGAGTTGATCTCGCCGGTGAGGTAGATGTCCATTCGCCGCGCGTCGCACGACCAGGAGTAGGTCTCCAGGATGCGCAGCGTCGCGTCGGAGACGATGGCGTCCTTGAGGTCGGAGTCCCAGTCGATGGTGAAGAAGGAACGGGAGGTTCCCCAGGTGTCGGACTCGAAGCCCACCCGCGCCTCGTGCGTACCGCCCTTGTTGAAGTTGCGGCCGTTGTAGAAGTTGGCGTTCGGGTGCCGGTCGTAGGCCGTGGTCCAGTCGTTGGTGTGCTTCTTGACCGAAGGGTCGACGAAGACCGGATACACCGTGGAGGAGTCGTTGAGGAACTCCTGATCCGTGGTCAGGACCCAGTCGGGTCCCTGGAGATCGACGTCCGCGAGCGCACCATGGGAGGCGGGCTGCGGTCCGGCGAGGGCGGGCAGGCCGAGGGTCGCGTCCGGCCCGGTCCGGGTGGGCTCTGGCGAGGCCTCCGGAGGGATCGGCGGAGGCGTGAGGTTGGGCCGGACGACCGAAGGGTCGGGGGCGTCGTCCGTCGGCGCGGGCAGCACTTCCTTCCAGACGTCGCCCCGGTCGGTGTCGTCGCTCGCGCTGGAGGGTTCGGGCGAGGCCGTGGGTGTCTCACCGCCACTCGCCGAGCCGTCCGGTGTGTCCGTCGGAGTCGGCTCGGGCGGCGGAGGCGTGCCCGTGCCCCCGCCTCCGCTGTCGGTCCCGGCCGGAGCACCCGCGCTGTCCCACATGAGCGGAGTGGGTGACTCGGCGACGTCATCTCCGCCGCTGTCCTTCGCGGTGAGGATGCGCGTCGTGGGGTCGAGCACGAAGTTGAGGTCGGGGGAGGAGAGCCCGTACGCGAGGCGCGCCACCTGCGGATTGGCCGCGGCCTGACGGTTCTTCACCACCAGGAGCTGGGCGAAGCCGCCGTCGTCGGCCGTGAGGACCAGGTCCGCGCCGGGCAGGATCTCGGGGTAGAGCGCACGGGAGCCGTCGATGACCGGCTGGGGGATCGGGCCCGGCCAGGTCAGCACGATGTCATGGCCGCCGGTCGACAGGGTGACGAGGGCGTTGCCGGTTGCGGTGGTGGCGTTGGATGCGGCGGGTGCAAGCAGGGGGACGCGGCGGGCCCGGTCACGCGAGGCGCGCTCGGTCCTGCTGCCGGAGGCTCCGGCGGAGAACGTCATCCGCACGTTCGTCGCTTTGGGAGACCAGCCGTTGTCGACCCTGGCCAGGGTGGGGTCGATGGCTTTCCATTCGCCACCCACCTTGGCTCGGATCGGACTTGCGTGGATGCGCCGTTGGAGCATCCCGTCCGGGCGGGCCCAGGTGGTCGAATACGCGGTACGCAGCGCCGCTGCCTCCACCGCCTTTCCGGTCCGCTTCGCCTTGGCCGCAGCTCCGGCCTCGTTCAGTGGCGCGGCGTTTTCGGTGGACCGCGGCTTCTTGTGGCTGCCCCCGGAATCATTCAGGCCGATATAGGTCACGCCCGAACCCACCACAACAGCCGCTGCTATGGCGGCTGTTGCTTTGCGTCCGGGCATGCGGCGCGCTCTGCTCGTCATGCGCGAGGTTCCCTTCCCCCCTCGTGCCGGCGTCGCGACGGACCACCGACCGGGCACTTCCTGTCGTCACGCCCTGCCGCTTCTGTGCGCGAGACGTGAAGATGCGACCAGATCATTGCTCAATAGGGGAGCGTCGTCACGCCCAATCTGTCACCCCGCGCACTCGGTGACTCACCTTCGGCAGCTGTGCGGTTGCTGTGCGCGCGAAAGCCGAACCAGGTCCTCCGAACGGAAACGGCCCCATCCATTTCCCACTTTTCATGGCTGAACGGTGCATATCCATGAGCGGATTAGTGACAGTTGATCCCGAACAGGCTGAGCTATCTGTTCTCCACCGATCAGGCGCTATTCCTGCTCGCGTGGGCGGCATACTGCACTCTCCGCCCCAATGATGTAGTTGGGGCGATACGCGGCGTGGTTATTTTCACTGATCACGTAAATGCCTGGCTTTCTTCACAGACGGCGCACAGAATCAGCGCGTTCTGAAGCGGCATCACCTGCGTTCCTTTCAAGTGCCGCCCGTTGACGTCCGGGGGGACCTCACCGTGTTTGTCATGCCGCCGTCCGCACGCAGTCGGCGCCGCCGGGCATCCGTGCTTTCAGCCGTCTGCACGGCCCTGGCGATCGCCCTGCTGCCTACGCCCGCACTGGCACAGCCCCCGGACCCGGCCAGCGACGAGGCGCCGCGTCATGATCAGAGCTTGGCCTTGGAGAACCTCGGCCAGGAAAAGCTGATCAAGGGCGGCACTCTGGATCCGAAGCTCGACCGCATCGACGTCGAGCCTCCGGCGAACACCACGGACGCGCCCACGGGCACCACCACACCCCCCGCCGCGGGCACGGCTTCCGTCACTTTCTCCGCCACCGCCCAGCAGACGGCCTTCCACACCTCGTCGGCCTCCGTGGCTCCGGCCGGCCTGGAACCGGTGGGGGCCCTCCCGGTGAAACTGGGCCAGGCTCCCGGCGCGGCCGTTCCCACGGGCACCTGGCAGGTCGGCGTGTCAGCCCGTACGGCCGTCGAGTCCGACGGCGTGGACGGCGCGGTCGTCACCGTGACGGCTCCGGCGGGCGCTTCCGTGCCGGTCTCCGTGCAACTCGACTACAAGGCGTACGAGAACCTCTACGGCGCCGACTGGGCCTCCCGGCTGCACTTCGTGCAGTTTCCCGAGTGCTACCTGACCACGCCCGACGTAGAGGAGTGCCGGGCCTACCAGGACCTGGAGACGGTCAACGACTCCGACGGCAAGACGATCACCGCCACGGTGGACACCGCCGCCGACGGCACGGTGACTCCGGCTTTCGCCCCCCGGACCACGGCTCCCTCCGGAGTCATGCAGGCGTCGTACGTCCAGCCAATCGCCGCCGGCGGGGACAAGGCGGTCATCGGCGCGGTCGACTCCGGCGCGGGCAACGGCGGCTCGTTCAAGGCCACCCCGCTCGCGGGCGACGGCAAGTGGGCGGCCGGGAACTCGTCCGGCGCCTTCAGCTGGTCGTACCCCGTGACCGTGCCGCCCGCCCCCGCGGGGCCGGCCCCGAAGATCTCCTTCGAGTACTCGTCCCAGACCGTCGACGGCAAGACGTCCACCACGTCGCCGCAGGCTTCGTGGATCGGTGAGGGCTGGACGTACGAGCCCGGCCACATCGAGCGCCGCTACCGCGCCTGCCAGGACGACCGCAAGGACACCGACGCAGGGGCGCCCAACAACAAGGACAAGAAGTACAAGACGTCCGACCTGTGCTGGGTCTCGTACAACGCGGTCATGTCGCTCGGCGGCCGGACGACCGAGCTGGTGCGGGTCGGCAACACCGACACCTATCGCCCGCAGAACGACGACGGCACCCGCGTCGAGCTCAGGACCGGCGGCGACAACGGGGACAACAACGGCGAGTACTGGGTCGTCACCACCACCGACGGCACGCAGTACTTCTACGGCCTCAACAAGGTCGGCGGCAACCACGCCGACACCAACTCCGTCTTCACCGTCCCGGTCTACGGCAACCATCCCGGCGAGCCCTGCTATGCCACGGCGTTCGCCGACTCCCGCTGCGCCGAGGGCACGACCAAGAAGCAGCAGGCCTGGCACTGGGGCCTGGACAAGGTCGTCGACGTCCACAGCAACGCGATGATCGTCAACTGGGCGCAGGAGACGAACTACTACGCCCCCAACAAGAAGTTCAAGTCGCCCGAGAAGTACATCCGCGGCGGCTACCCGACGAGCATCGAGTACGGGCTGCGCACCGGCGCGCTCACAACGCCCTCGGCCCGCGTCGTCTTCAACGCCAAGGAGCGCTGCCTGGCGGGCGCGACCGCGTGCGACGAGGCCAAGTTCAACAACACGGCTGACCCCGCCTCGTACCGCCCCTGGTGGGACGTTCCCGGCAACCTGAACTGCAAGTCCGACTCCAAGTTGTGCCCGGCCTTCCCCTCCTTCTGGACCCGAAAGCGCCTGGAGTCCGTGACCACCGAGGCCGCTCGCCCGGGTGCCACGGGTCTGGCCAAGGTCGACACGTACAACCTTGAGCAGAGCTTCCCGCGCGACTGGTACGACACCTCGCCGGGCCTGTGGCTCAACAAGATCACCCGTCGCGGGTACGCCCCCGGCGACAGCACCGGCACCCTCATGTCCGGCGCGGGCGTCAGCTTCGGCCCGTACGTCGTGGGCAGCGACCACCCCCTGCGCAGCTACCTCAAGGACAAGCAACTCCCCAACCTGGTCCCCAAGTCCTCCAGCGACCCGCGCCCGGGATTCACGCGTCCGCGCATCGGCACGGTCGCCACGGAGCACGGCGCGGACATCCAGGTCCGGTACAAGGGCGGCTGCCGCACCGAGCCGAGCGTCGACCAGGACAAGAACACCGGCACTTGCTATCCGGTGCGCTGGTCGCCGGACGGTGAGGAGGAGAAGCCCGCCCTCTCCTGGTTCAACAAGTACCTCGTGGACTCGGTCACCGAGACCGACCGGATCACCGGCGTCTCCGACCGCATCACGACCAACTACTCCTACTCTGGCGCGGCCTGGGGCAAGAGCGACGACGAGTTCACCAAGCCCGACCTGCGCACGTACAGCGAGTGGCGGGGCTTCCAGCAGGTCGCCACCACCAAGGGCAGCAAGAACACGCCTTCCGCCAACAACCCGCAGACGCAGTCGTACTCGGTCACCCGCTACTTCCGTGGTGCGGGGGGTGCGGTCAAGGACTCCACCGGTGCGGTGACGCTGATCGCCGATGACAAGCCGCAGTACGGGGGGATGACGGCCGAGTCGATTGCGTACGACGGCAGCGGCGGCCGGGTGCTCAAGCGCACCCTCAGCTTCCCCTGGTCCAAGCAGACGGCTTCGCGCGACCGGGACGGCGGAGCCGGTGCCCTGCTCGCCCACCGCACCGGAGTTGAGCGCACCGACGAGATTCAGACGGCCGACACCAGCTGGCAGGCGATCCGCACCACGACCACGGTCGACGACGACCACGGTCTGCCCATCGAGATCCAGAGCGCTGTGGTCCGGCCCAATGGAACCGGTGGCGAGACCCTCAGCGACTACACCTGCGCCAAGACGGACTACGTCCACAACGAGTCCACGAACCTCATAGGACTGCCCAAGCAGATCCGCTCGACGAGTACGTCATGTGCCGATTACGCCAACGCCGATGCGGCGACGCAGCTCACGGGAGCCGCCCGGACGTCCTACGACGGTCTCGGCTACGGCGAGACTCCGACCAAGGGGCTCGCCACCACGATCTCGGAGACCAATGGCGCGGGCAGCGCCTTCGGCCCTGCGGTGACGATGACGTACGACCCGCTGGGGCGCGTCCGCACGGTAAAGAAGCCGCTGGTCGGAACCACCGAGACCCAGTACACGCCTGGCGATGCGGGCGGACCCGTCACCTCGACGAAGATCATCAACACCAAGGGCTTCGCGACCACCACGACGCTCGACCCCGGCCGGGCGCTCCCACTTACCGTCACCGACGCCAACGGTCGCGTGGCGCGCAGCGAGTACGACGCCTTGGGCCGCCTCGTGAGGGGCTGGACCCCGGTGCGCTCCTCGGGCACCCAGACGCCGGACGTCAAGATCACTTACCAGATGGCGGTGGCGACGGACACGACGACCAAGCCGACCGCCGTCACGGTCGAGAACATCAAGGACGACGGCACCTACGCCAAGCAGGTCACGGTCTACGACGGCCTGATGCGCGCCGTGCAGACGCAGAGCGAGGCGCACGGCCCCGGCCGCATCATCGCGGACACCCGCTACGACGACCATGGTCTCGTCCGGGAGCAGACGAGCCCCTATCTGGCGGCCGGTGACCCACAGTCCGCGCAGTTCAAGCGCGCCTCGGACAGCCTGGTGCCGAGCATGGCGCGTACGACGTACGACGGCCTGGAGCGCCCGGTCCGGGTGTCCACGCTCTTCAGCGGCAAGTCCGTCTACGCGGCGACCACCAGCTACCAGGACACCAGCACCTTCGCCGTCCCGGCGGGCGGCGCGGCCCCCGCGGTGAAGACCCTCACGGACGCGCGCGGCCGTGTCACCGCGATCCAGCACTTCACCAACCCGCAGTCCACCGAGTACCGCCAGACCAGCTACGAGTACGACGCCCGGGGCAACCGCTCGAAGGTCATCGACCCGGCGGGCAACGCCTGGACGTACACCTATGACGCCCGCAAGCGTCTGATCGCCTCGACCGACCCGGACACGGGTGAGACGACGTCGGGCTACGACGACGCGGACCGCCTGGTCAGCGTGACCGACGCGAAGGGCAGCACGTACACGTCGTACGACGAGCTGAGCCGGGTCGTGGCGGTCCGCGAAGGCTCCACGACGGCCCCGCCGGTGAAGGAGTTCTCGTTCGACACCCTGCCGGGTGCGCTGGGCCAGCCCGTCGAGTCGATCCGTCACGACAAGAGCGGCGACTACGTCAACCGGGTCACCGGCTACGACACTGGCTACCGCCCGACCGGCAAGGAGACGGTCGTACCGGCCAACGCCATGACGACGGGCGTGTCCGGCACGTACAAGTACGCGTACGAGTACACGCCGACCGGCAAACCGCTGTCGGTGACGCTGCCGGCGGTGGGTGGTCTGGCGGCGGAGAAGGTCGTCACGCGTTACAACAGCGACGGCTTGGCAGAGTCAACATCCGGGCAGAGCTGGTACACGACGGACGTCACGTACTCCCCGTACGGCGAGCCGCTGCGCGTGGTGAGCGGCCCCCAGCCGTACCGCGTCTGGACGACCAACTTCATCGACGAGCACACGGGCCGACTCCAGCGCACGGTCACGGACCGCGAGACGACCAACTCGCACAGAATCAACAGCAGTTTCTACTCCTACGACGTCGCGGGCAACGTCACGTCCAACGCCCGCCAGCTCACGGACGCGGGCACGTCGGTCTGGGACAACCAGTGCTTCACGTACGACGCGATGGGGCAGCTGGTCCACGCCTGGACGTCCAACATCACCCCGGGCACGGCTTCGGTGGGCTGCAAGTCCGACAGCGGCCAGCAGTGGGGGTACAACGGGGACGGCTCGGCGTCGGGCGGACCGGTCGCCAATGCGGCCGACACGGTCTCGGACAAGAGCAGCCCGGATGCGGCACTCACCGCCTCACTCAAGGCGGCCGCCCCGGCGGCGGGTTCAGTGGCCGGCGGGGCGACGGGCTACTGGGACAGCTACACCTTCGACGTCCTCGGCAACCGCGCGACGCAGGTGAAGCACGACCCGGCGGACGCGACGAAGGACGTGTCCCTCCGTTACGGCTACGGCACGACGATCACGGGCAACGGAACCAGCCCGAGCACGCTGATCCAGCCCCACGTGCTGACGAACGTCACCTCGACCCCGTCGGGAAGCGGCAGCGCGTACGAATACGACCGCACGGGCAACACCACAGTCCGCGACCTGGCCAACGTCACCCAGCGCTTCACCTGGACGCAGGAGCGCAAGGTCGACACGGCGACGGTCGACGGCGTCAAGACGCAGTACGTCTACGACGCCGAGGGCAACCGCGTCCTGGAGAACTCTCCGTCGGGGAGCGTGCTGTACCTGGGCGAGACGGAACTGACGACGGCGGCGGGCAAGATCACGCGCGCTAGCCGTGCATATGTACAGCCTGGTGCGCCGACAGTGGTCCGTTCTACGGTCGATGGCGCGACGACCAGCCACAAGCTCAACGTCCTTGTCGCAGACCAGCTTGGGACGGCCTCGACTACGGTTGAGGAGTCGCTGGGGCAGCCGATCACTCGTAGGGCATTCAAACCGTACGGGGAGGTACGGGGAGCGAAGCCGACGGCTTGGCCGAACAAGCGATCTTATCTTGGCGTCGGCATTGACGACACAGCTACGGGGCTGACCCACCTGGGCGCGCGTGAATATGACCAGCTGAATGGCCGCTTCATTTCCGCAGATCTAATATTTGATATTGCAGACCCGCTGCAGGCCAATGGTTACACGTATTCCCACGGCAGTCCTCTTACGCGCGGTGATCCCACTGGGCTTTATGACCCGGATGAACGCGACTATTGTGCGCGACATCGAGACGAATGCCAATATGGCAAGTTCAAGAAGGATGACACACTCACTCGTAAAACGGTTTCAAGTGGACATGGAACCAAGGATGTGATCTATGACGGAAACTCGGTTCCTCATGTAATCGGAACCGTTCCCGATAACGAGGAAGCTCGAATTGCATACGAGTACCTGAATCATGATCTGCGGGCGTCCGGTACGTATTACAACGGCAGTGGCGATGGCGAGATCTACTACCTTCAGGATGATACCGACCCAATCGTTGGGAAGGGTTTCGTCAAGGAGGCAAAAACAGGTAAGACGGTGATCACGGGCACCACTTCTGATTTCATAAAAGTGACCTACGTAAGCGGCGAGATCGTTGACGTAGACTCGTACGATGCGACATCCACAAAGGAAAAGGTCCCATCCAGTGCTGCGGCGAGCACCATTAGAAATAAAATGGACCACGGGAAGAAGGGGCAGGCAAATAACGTGGTTTACGTTGCCAAGAGTGGCTCTCAGGCTGCCGACGTAGCCGGTCATTTCGCGGAGGACTCGCGCGTTCGAGTCATTCACCCCGGCAGTGGATTTGACACCGGACGGGTATTCAATGGGGCGACTGGAGGTGCGAATCTTGGGCGTATCAGCCCCAAGCTCACTCGCGGCGTGGGTACACTCGGGTTGCTAGCACCACTGGCGCAAGCCAACAGCTATTATCAAAACTACGGTGCGCTGCGAGGTGGTTGGGAGCTCACGAAGGACGCGATTGACCCATTCGGGTTCCATCACCTTGTTGAGGGTGGCACTGCCCCAGTGGCGTGACGGAATAAACTCTGATCTCGACCAGCTTGCAAACCAATCAAAGGTAAGAGTACGCGTGGCCAAGGATTTGTTGACAGTCTGCCTTCCTCCCATGGCGGTTGAAGAAGTTCCTAACGGAATCGCAGGAGCTATGGCTCCATATGATATGGGAATGGTTGAGGTTTCTGGCGGGCCCCGATGGCAGGGTGAGTGGGATTGGTGGCATATCTACGGCCGGGATGGGGAGATGGGGCTTCCTGTTCGGCGAGGCCACGAGCGGGACGCGCGGATTATCAGGGTGCGGGAGTTCCCTAATGGAACTCCTCGGAAACCTCAGCCAGCGTCGCGATGTGATGGCGCACCAAGGGGCCTCCTTGACTTCGATGCAGCTAAGCGCCCTGTGGCTGCAGATGCTGCGCGCCGTTGGGCGCGGTGGCGTGATTTTTCAGCGTCTTTCGCTGATGCGCAACCATGCGAATCTCTTTCTGAGGGTGCCGACTCGGGCGCGTGCAAATATTTGGAAGCCCTCGCGATGGCGGAGCGTAGGAATCAGGAGATTCTGCGAGCGGCCCAAAATGATCCAAGGGTTCGGGATTTGACGGTGGGTATTCTTGACCCGGTCGAGCATTATTCGCTACCCCAGCGAGACTTTGTCAAGCGAGCGGTGTCTCGTCTAATTCCCACCAATGTTCTGCTGACCCTCGACGGGCGTTGGATCGACGGAAGTCTGAATGAGGAATCTAGCGAGATTCAGCCCAGAGGGGACGACTATTTCTTTTATGCGGACGAATATCTGGAGAATCTGAATGATGACGTAGTTATTGTGCGAATTCGATTTCATTCGTGACTCTGGGCTGGAAGGTCTATTCCCCTCTCGGGAGGCGTGGTATTATTTTCGGTTGATTTAAATGCGCTAAAAGGCATTGCAGGATCCCTGTCCGATGTTCGTGTGGTCGTTGTGGAGAACTATCTCTTCTGTGCCGATAAAGCTCGGCGGGAGAGCGTTGAAGGTGTCGATGATGAGCCACAATGTCGCTGTCCTCCTATATGTATTGCGGCCTCATTCGGGTGACCTCAGGGTGCATCGGAGGCACCGGCACGGTGGCCACCTGGATGTGAGTTCCGGGACCAGGGGCCCCGTCATGCGGATCGTGCGCAGCGGGTCCCACGTATGGCCGCTGTCCCGTGAGACCCGCAGTGTCAGTACGACCTGGGGCTCGCGCCCTCCGCGCGTGCTCATCGGGGTTGGTCCGGCCGATCCCAAGTGACGCCCGAATACTCGTGGAAGTGCAGCCCGTCGTGTCCGTCCCCGAGTGTGCAGTTGCGGCCCGGATTGCCCGGCGCTGGTGCCCAGCACAGGCCGAGGCCGACCGGCTTGCCCTTGCCTGCATCAAGTAGCTGCTCTGCGGTATGGCTCGTCCTGTTCACCGGCCCAGCGCCCCATCAAGCCGACCCTGATCCGCATCGATCCCGTGCTCAGGCGGATTGGGCATGCGGGCAGTGCAGCGCGGCATGGCGATGCTCCTCGTCAGCTGTGGCCATGCCCCCGGAGCGGTCGCGCGACCGCGGAGGCTCTCGTCGGCTCATGCTGCTGCGACGTGAGGCCCGCGAGTTTCACGGCCTGTGAAACACCGTCACGTGACGCCGAGCCAGGCGGCGAACCCCGACAGTGGCTCCTTGGTGCGGCGCTCCTGCTGGAGCAGGGTCAGGAACGTCTCGCGTACCTGCGGGTGGTTGCGGGTCTGCTCCGGCGCGGCCCTCCGCGCCGCCCGCAGCGCGGCGAACGCCTTCTCGCGGTTGCCGTGGTCCAGCCACCCCTTCGCCGCGTCCATGTACCAGTGGCCCGCCCGTACCGGAGCCACCGTGGCGGGCAGCCGGACTTCGCGGGTCAGGCGCGCCACCTCCGACCCGTCGTGCAGCTCCGCCGCCGCCCCGAGTCGATGCATCGCCACGTTCGTGGGGCCGAACTCCAGGCCGTAGTGGTTGGCGTCGCGGCCGAGAAGGCGGGCCGCGTCCGCCGCCGCGTCCAGGTGTGCGTGGGCGCCACCCGCGTTGCCCGCCCTCGCCGCGAACATCGCTGAGCGCAGGTGCACCGCGCCGTGCACGCTCAGCGCGGGCGGGTCCATCCGCGCGATGTCGTCACCCAGCTCGTGGCGCACCCGGTCCAGGAGCCGTAGACCACGGTCGTACGCGGCGGCCTGGAAGAAGAGTGTGGCGCGCTGCCACTGAGTGCGGCTGACGCGCAGGGGGTCGTGGGACTCCCCAGCTGCCCACTGCACCCGGTCCATGGCCTGGGAGCGCAGGTCGAACAGGCCCACGGTGTACGCGATCGCCGTCACTCCGGAGTACGCCTCGGACAAGAGCCCGAACAGCCGCTCGCGCTCGGCGCCGTCCGCCGCGTGGCAGGCACTCGACAACTCGTCGAGCAGCGGCGGCAACATCCGGCCGAGAGCCGCGTACCGGCCCGCCCGGCCGAGCGCGGAGGCGCGGGCCACATCGGCAGCCAGCTCGGCCCGGGAGCGGACGGGCACGGCCTCCTCCGGCAGGTCCCACGACAGCATGGCCGTCTGGATGTCCGGAACCGTCGCGTGCACCCGGCCCCGCTGCGGGTCCTCGTACGGCTGCCCGATGAGCTGGTCCAGGCGGACGCCGAGCGCGCGGGCGGCCCCGGCGGTGAGTGACGGAGTGGCTGGCTTGTGGCCCCGTTCGACCTGGGCGATCAGGGACTTCGAGCACGGGATGCGCTGGGCGAGCTGGAGTTGGGTGAGGCCGCGAGCCTTGCGCGCTCTGGCGATGCGCCGCCCGATGCGGTCCGGGGTGCTGTCGTCGGCGTACGGCATCCTGAAACCCTTCGGATCTCGATACCCCGACGTTACTCCTGGCTGCTGCTGAAGACTGCCGATCGGCCCCGGCTCTCAGCGGGCGGGCCATGCCCAGGACTCAGGCCGTGCACCCCTCCCCCCTGTGCGACTGCGGACACCCCCTGTTCCGCCACGCACACCTCCCCGTGAAGAGTTGCCGCCGCAGCAGCGGGGGCGGGCCTCACCGCACGATCCCTTTCCCCGTGAACACAAGGTTGCCCGGTGGTCACGCGGCGGCACGGGGGTGAAACCCGGCCTCCCTACCGTCGGTGTCCGGAAACAGTCATCGAGCAGTCGCAGTCATCAGGGACCGGCCCGTGCGCCGCACCACCGCGCTACGACCCGTCGACCAGGGAGGCGTCAATGAACGGCCGTTGGATCGAAGTGTGGGACCCGGAGGACGAGGTCTTCTGGGAGCGGACCGGGGAGCGGATCGCCCGGCGGAACCTGTGGTTCTCCGTGTTCTCCGAGCACATCGGGTTCTCCATCTGGACCATGTGGTCGGTGATGGTCCTGTTCATGGGGCCCACGTACCACGTCGACCCCGCCGGGAAGTTCTTCCTGATATCGACCGCCACCGCTGTCGGGGCGCTCGTGCGGATCCCGTACACCTTCGCCGTCGCGAAGTTCGGTGGCCGGAACTGGACCATCTTCAGTGCGTTGTCCCTGCTGGTGCCCGCGGGCGCCGCGTTCGCCGTGATGGAGCCCGGGACCTCGTACACCACCTTCATGCTCGTCGCCGCCCTCGCCGGGATCGGCGGCGGTAACTTCGCCTCCTCCATGACCAACATCAACTCCTTCTTCCCGTTGCGGAAGAAGGGGTGGGCCCTCGGGCTCAATGCCGGGGGCGGCAACATCGGGGTGCCCGTCGTGCAGCTCATCGGGCTGCTCGTGATCGGGACCGCCGGTGCCACCCACCCGCGCATCGTGCTCGGTGTGTACGTGCCGCTCATCGTCGCCGCGGCCATCGGCGCCGCGCTGAAGATGGACAACCTCGCGCCCGTGAAGAACGACACCGGGGCCGCCCTGGAGGCGGTGCGCGACCGGCATACGTGGATCATGGCGCTGCTGTACGTCGGGACCTTCGGGTCGTTCATCGGATACAGCTTCGCCTTCGGGCTCGTACTCCAGACCCAGTTCGGGCGCACCCCGCTCCAGGCCGCCTCGCTCACCTTCATCGGGCCGCTGCTCGGCTCGCTGATCCGGCCGGTGGGCGGGGCCTTCGCGGACCGGTTCGGGGGTGCGCGGATCACGCTGTGGACGTTCGCCGCGATGTCGGCCGCGACCGGGGTGGTGATCTTCGCATCCGTACAGAAGTCGCTCGGTGTCTTCCTCGTCGGGTTCATCTCGCTCTTCGTGCTCAGCGGGCTCGGCAACGGCTCCACGTACAAGATGATCCCGGCGATCTTCCAGGCCACGGCCGTGTCCAAGGGGATGGAGGGTGAGACCGCGGCCGCTTACGGGCGGCGGCTCTCCGGGGCCGCGATGGGGCTGATCGGCGCCGTGGGCGCGCTCGGCGGGCTCGCGATCAACCTCGCCTTCCGCCAGTCGTTCATGAGCAATGGCACCGGAACCGCCGCCTTCGTCTCCTTCCTCGCCTTCTACGCGCTCTGCTTCACGGCCACTTGGGCGGTGTACCTTCGCCGTCCGGCCGCCGCGACCGCACCCTCCGAACCCGTATACGCCGAGGTCTGACGGGGTCTAATAGGACACAGGGAGCGCGCCGCGGCCGTCCTCGCCGTAACACCGGGGACACGCGCGCGAACCGGGCCTGTCACGCGGGGTTGACAGGCTCGGTGCGAACCGCCGCACCACCCCGGTTGGAGAGCCATGGTCGACACACAGCACGGACCCCTCGCCGGGTTCACGGTCGGAGTCACCGCCGCCCGCCGCGCCGAAGAGCTGGGGGCGCTCCTTCAGCGGCGCGGCGGTGCGGTGGTGCAGGGGCCCGCCCTGAGGATCGTGCCGCTCGCCAACGACAGCGAGCTGCTCTCGGCCACCAAGGAGCTGATCGACGAGCCGCCGCACATCGTCATCGCCACCACGGCGATCGGCTTCCGCGGCTGGGTGGAGGCCGCCGACGGCTGGGGGCTCGGCGAGTCGCTGCTCGCCCGGCTCGGCGCCACCGAGCTGCTCGCGCGGGGGCCGAAGGCGAAGGGCGCGATACGGGCGGCCGGGCTCACCGAGGAGTGGTCGCCGTCGTCCGACTCGATGGCCGAGGTCCTGGACCGGCTCCTGGAGCAGGGCGTCGAGGGCCGCCGGATCGCGGTCCAGCTGCACGGCGAACCGCTGCCCGGCTTCGTGGAGGCGCTGCGGGCCGGCGGCGCCACGGTCGTCGGGGTGCCCGTCTACCGGTGGCTGCCGCCCGAGGACCTCGGCCCGCTCGACCGGCTGCTCGACCTCACCGTGGCGCGCGGGCTCGACGCGCTCACCTTCACCAGCGCGCCCGCCGCCGCGTCCCTGTTCTCCCGGGCCGAGGAGCGCGGGCTGCTCACCGAGCTGCTCGGCGCGCTCGACCGCGATGTGCTGGCCGCCTGCGTCGGGCCGGTCACCGCGCTGCCGTTGCAGGCGCGCGGAATCAAGACGGTGGCGCCCGAGCGGTTCCGGCTCGGGCCGCTGGTCCAGCTGCTCTGCTGCGAACTGCCCGCCCGGGCGCGGGCGCTGCCCATCGCCGGGCGCCGGGTGGAGATCCGCGGCCACGCGGTCCTGGTCGACGGCGAGCTGCGGCCCGTCCCGCCCGCCGGGATGTCGCTCCTGCGCACCCTCGCCGCCCGTCCCGGCTGGGTGGTATCGCGTGCCGACCTGCTGCGGGCGCTGCCTGGCTCGGGCACGGACGAGCACGCCGTGGAGACCGCGATGACCCGGCTGCGTACCGCGCTGGGCGCCCCCAAGCTCATCCAGACCGTGGTCAAGCGCGGCTACCGGCTGGCGCTCGACCCGGGGTCGGACGCCAAGTACGGCGACGACTGAGGGAGGGACCGCTCGGCCGGGGTGCGGATCAGCGGGGCACCTGGTGCCCCTGGTGGACGTTGTGCTCCGGCACGTCCGTCAGGGTGCCCGCGGCGGCGGCGAAGTCCTTGTCGCCGTGGAGGATCACGAGAGCGCGGTGCGTCGCGGTCGCGCAGACCGGCCATCGACGGCCGACAGGCTCTGGTGGCGGCCGCGCTGGGCCAGCCGGTACTGCGCCGTCCCGATCCACTGCCAGGCGCTCTTCGGCACCGGCACATCGCGGGACAGGACGCACCGCAACCCCGCCACCCCATGGCCACGCCCCGGCAGAAGGGCTTCCGGCGCCGCGCCCGGGCGGGCACTCTGGAGGTACGGCACTCACCGGTAACCCCCAAGGCGGTGGCGCATGTTGCGGTTCGACTCCGGGCGGATCTGTCTGGATCTGGTGGCGACCGGGGCGTACGACAGTGATCAGCTGGACAGCGCAGCAAGGCTCGGGCAGTGGCTCGTCGGCGCCGGGCTCGTGCCGGCCGGCACCCCGCTGCCGGGGGCCGACAGCGCGTGGCTGCTCCGGTTCGCCGAACTGCGCGAACACATCGGACAGCTGGTCCACGCCGAGCTCGGCGGCCGGGGCGGCGCGGCCGCCGCGGCCCTGGAGCGGGTCAATGCCCTCGCCGCCGCCGCACCCCCGGGCGTACGTGCGATCCGGGGTGCCGACGGACGGCTGGTGCGCACCCTCAGCGGCTCCCCCGACTGCACCGCGCTGCTCGCCGTGGTCGCCCGGGACGCGGTGGAGCTGCTCACCGACCCTCAGGACCGGTCCCGGCTGCGCCAGTGCGAGGGCGACAACTGCTTCCGGCTGTACTTGGACACCTCGCGCGGACGGCGGCGCCGCTGGTGCTCCAGCGAGGTGTGCGGCAACCGGGAACGGGTGGCGCGGCACCGGCGGCGCACCGCGGCCGCGGCTCTGTGAAACCGCTCTGGCCACTCCGTAAACAAAAAATCTCGCGCCGGTTTGAATGGTTCAGGACAACCGTCCGTATGGAGGGGTGAGCCGGACGCGACCCGCGCGCCGGCAGGGTCTCGACCGGGAGGTTCTGGTGCGCAAGGATGCCGCCGTGGCCGATGACCGTCCGCAAGGCGCCCGGCACCGCTCCGTTCCCGACGAGGAGCTGATGCGGGCGCTCTATCGCGAGCACGCGGGACCGCTGCTCGCGTATGTGCTCCGTCTCGTCGCCGGCGACCGCCAGCGGGCCGAGGACGTCGTGCAGGAGACGCTCATCCGTGCCTGGAAAAACGCCGGTCAGCTCAACAGAGCGACCGGTTCGGTCCGCCCCTGGCTGGTGACGGTCGCACGGCGCATCGTCATCGACGGCCACCGCAGCCGGCAGGCCCGGCCGCAGGAGGTCGATCCGTCGCCGCTGGAGGTCATGCCCGCGGAGGACGAGATCGACAAGGCGCTGTGGCTGATGACGCTCTCGGACGCGCTCGACGACCTGACGCCCGCACATCGCGAGGCGCTGGTCGAGACGTACTTCAAAGGACGTACGGTCAATGAAGCGGCCGAGGCGCTGGGCGTGCCGAGCGGGACCGTCAGGTCCCGCGTCTTCTACGCCCTGCGCTCCATGAAACTCGCGTTGGAGGAACGGGGGGTGACGGCATGACCACGCCGGAGTACCAGTCCGAACACGAGGCGGTCGCGGCGTACGCGCTCGGCATCCTCGACGGCGCCGAGGCCACCGCCTTCGAGGCGCACCTGGCGGGCTGTGACCTGTGCGCGGACGAGCTCGACCAGCTCGGCGGCATGGAGTCCCTCCTCTCCACCCTCAAGGAGTTCCCCGGCCCCGCCGACCGCCCGCTGCGCCCGGCTCCGCCGAGCATGAGCGAGCGGCTCATCGACGAGGTGGCGGCGCAGCGCGCCAGGCGCAGGCGCCGCACCACGTACCTGGTGGCGGCCGCCGCGGCGCTGATCATCGGCGGTCCGGCGATCGCCGTGGTGGCCACCTCCGACGGCTCCAGCGGCACCACCGCGAGCCAGCCGGCCGAGGCGCACCCGACCAGCCCCGCCGAGGACGCCTTCTTCAACCACATGACCCGGAAGGTGGCGGCGACCGACGCGACGACCGGCGTCAGCGCGACCGTCGGCACCGAGAAGAAGGGCTGGGGCACCCACACCGTTCTGCAGCTGAAGAACGTGAAGGGCCCGCTGAAGTGCAGCCTCATCGCGATCGGCAAGGACGGCGAGCAGGAGACGGTGACCACCTGGGCGGTGCCCAAGTGGGGGTACGGGATCAAGGACAGCCCGCGCAAGGAGTCGGAGTACCCGCTGTACGTGCACGGCGGTACCGCCATGAACCGGGACCAGATTGACCATTTCGAGGTCCGGACCCTCGACGGCAGGGCCCTGGTGGACGTCCCGGCCTGACCGGCAGGTGATCTCCGCCCGATCACCGGCCGGTCACCGCCTGACAGACCGGCCCCCTTCGCGTACGGTTGACGGCTGCCCAATGCACGTCAGAAGGGGGCCCCGGTGGCCGCGCAGGAAGTCGCTGTCGACTCGGTCAGAGACCGTGAGATCGGAGTCGAACAGGAACACCTGGACAAGGTGTACCGCCGCCTGGAGGAGAAGATCCACGAGGCGGAGTTCCTGATGAACGACGCCGCCCAGCGCGGCCAGGTGGGAACACCCGGAGCGCTGGCGGAGAGGGACGCCCAGGTCTTCAGGGCCGGGATCCACCTCAACCGCCTCAACAACGAATTCGAGGACTTCCTCTTCGGCCGGATCGACCTGCTGCTCGGCAAGGACGGCAAGAAGGGCCCCGACGGGGCCTACACGGCTGTGGAGCCCGCCGAGGAGGCCGTACGCGAGGGGGAGGGCGGCAAGTACGCCGAGATCGCCGAAACGCTGCACATCGGCCGTATCGGCGTTCTCGACTCCGACTACGCGCCGCTGGTCATCGACTGGCGCGCGCCCGCCGCCGCGCCGTTCTACCGCTCCACGCCCGTCGACCCGGGCCGGGTGGTGCGCCGCCGCGTCATCCGCTCCAAGGGCCGCAAGGTGCTCGGGGTCGAGGACGACCTGATGCGCCCGGAGCTGACCGCGACGCTCGACGGCGCCGAGCTGGCGGTGATCGGCGACGGCGCCCTGATGGCCGCGCTCGGCCAGGCCCGCAGCCACACCATGCGGGACATCGTCGCCTCCATCCAGGCCGAGCAGGACCTGGTGATCCGGGCGCCCGCCGCGTCGGTCACATACGTCGAGGGCGGCCCCGGCACCGGCAAGACCGCCGTCGCGCTGCACCGCGCCGCGTACCTGCTCTACCAGGACCGCCGCCGCTACGCGGGCGGCATCCTGATCGTCTCCCCGACCCCGCTGCTCGTGGCGTACACCGAAGGCGTGCTGCCCTCGCTCGGCGAGGAGGGCCAGGTGGCGATCCGCGCGGTCGGAAACCTGGTCGACGGCGCCGAGGCCACGGCGTACGACGACCCGGCGGTGGCCAGGATCAAGGGCTCCTCCCGGATGCTCCATGTGCTGCGCAAGGCGGCGCGCGGCGCCCTGGAGACGGCGGACCCGGCGCGGGGCAGGACCCGGCGGGGCAACCCGGCCCGGGGCTCCGCGCCGCAGGACAACGGCCAGCTCTCGTTCGGCGAGGAGCCGGCGGCCGAGCAGACCGCGGTGACCCCCACCCGGCTGCGCGTCGTCGCCTTCGGCCGGCGCGTCGAGCTGGAGGCCGAGGAGCTGCGGCGGATCCGGCACGCCGTGCTCAGCGGGACCGCCCCGGTCAACCTGCTGCGCCCGCGCGCCCGCAAGCTGCTCCTGGACGCCCTGTGGAGCAGATCGGGCGCGGCCGGGCGGCACACGGACCCGGAGCTCGCCGCCGAGCTGCGGTCCTCGTTCGACGACGACGTCACCTCCGAGGACAGCTTCATCGCGTTCCTGGACGCCTGGTGGCCCGAGCTCACCCCGCGCGGGGTGCTCGCGGCGATGGGCGACGAGCGGCGCCTGGGCCGCTGGGCACGGCGGGACCTGACGCCCGGCGAGACCCGGCGCCTGGCCCGTTCGCTCTCCCGGCTCGACGCCACCGGCCACGGGCCGCTGTCGGTGCACGACGTGGCGCTCCTGGACGAGCTCCAGACGCTGCTCGGTACCCCGGCCAAGCCCAGGAAGAAGCGCGAGTACGACCCGCTGGACGCGCTCACGGGCCTTGAGGAGCTGATGCCGCAGCGCGAGGAGACCCAGCGCGAGCGCGCGGAGCGGCTGGCGCTGGAGCGCACCGAGTACGCGCACGTCATCGTCGACGAGGCGCAGGACCTCACGCCGATGCAGTGGCGCATGGTCGGCCGCCGGGGCCGCACGGCCACCTGGACGGTGGTCGGGGACCCGGCCCAGTCGTCCTGGTCCGACCCGGACGAGGCGGCCGCCGCGCGCGACGAGGCGCTGGGCTCGCGCCCGCGCCGCCGTTTCGAGCTGACCGTGAACTACCGCAATCCGGCCGAGATCGCGGAACTGGCCGCCCGGGTGCTGGCGTTGGCGATGCCGGGCATGAAGTCCCCGGCGGCGGTCCGCTCCACCGGCGTCGAGCCGCGCTTCGCCGTCGTACGGGACGACCTCGCCGAGTCCGTACGGGAGGAGGCGGCCCGTCTCCTCGACCAGGTCGACGGAACGGTCGGCGTGGTGGTCGCCATGCGGCGGCGCGAGCAGGCGGCGCGCTGGCTGGCCGGTCTCGGCGAGCGCGTGGTGGCGCTCGGCAGCCTGGAGGCGAAGGGTCTGGAGTACGACGCCACGGTGGTGGTCTCCCCGGCGGAGATCGCCGACGAGTCGCCCGCCGGGCTGCGCGTGCTGTACGTGGCGCTCACCCGGGCCACCCAGCAGCTCACCGTGATCTCCGGCGAGCGCGACGAGCCGGACGCGGACGGGGTGCCTGACCTGCTGCGGGACTGAGCGCGGAGAAACGGCAAAAAATACGCCGGGGTCAACTCGCGATGCTTGAATCACTTGCCGGGGTGGTTTGTTAGCCTGGGTACGGCACCGGCTCGATCCAAGCCCCCGGGCCCAACCTTAGTCGCTTCGAGCGACCACTTGCCGCGAGGCGAGCATGGCGGGTCGGTGTCTTAACGTGAGCGACAGGCCCACGTCATCTGCGGATGGCGTGGGCCTGTCGTAGTTTTCGGGGCTTCCGCCGATCGATCATCTCTCGTATGGTGGAAAGTGTTTTCCGGAATCATTGGCGCGTTACCGGCTACCAGCCAGTAGGTGCGAACATCGGATGGCGCTGACCGGCGACAGTCGGGGCGGCGCCAGCAACGAAGCTAGGGAAAGCAGAGGAACCCGGTCATGGCAACGGCGCCCAGCGTCTCGTACTCGATGACGGTCAGGCTGGAGGTGCCCGCCAGCGGTACGGCGGTCTCCCAGCTCACCACGGCCGTGGAGTCCTCCGGCGGTTCGGTCACCGGCCTCGACGTGACCGCCTCCGGCCACGAGAAGCTGCGGATCGACGTCACCATCGCGGCCACCTCCACCTCGCACGCCGACGAGATCGTCGGGAAGCTGCGCGGGATCGAGGGCGTCACCCTCGGCAAGGTCTCCGACCGTACGTTCCTGATGCACCTCGGCGGCAAGATCGAGATGCAGTCGAAGCACCCCATCCGCAACCGTGACGACCTCTCGATGATCTACACCCCGGGTGTCGCCCGGGTGTGCATGGCGATCGCCGAGAACCCCGAGGACGCCCGCCGCCTCACCATCAAGCGCAACTCCGTCGCGGTCGTCACCGACGGCTCGGCCGTCCTCGGCCTCGGCAACATCGGCCCCAAGGCCGCGCTCCCGGTCATGGAGGGCAAGGCGGCCCTCTTCAAGCGGTTCGCGGGCATCGACGCCTGGCCGCTCTGCCTGGACACCCAGGACACCGACGAGATCGTCGCGATCGTCAAGGCGATCGCCCCCGGCTTCGCGGGCATCAACCTGGAGGACATCTCCGCGCCGCGCTGCTTCGAGATCGAGGCCCGGCTGCGCGAGGCCCTCGACATCCCCGTCTTCCACGACGACCAGCACGGCACCGCGATCGTGGTGCTCGCCGCGCTGACCAACGCGCTGCGCGTGGTGGGCAAGGGCATCGGTGACGTACGGGTCGTCATGTCCGGTGCGGGCGCGGCCGGTACGGCCATCCTCAAGCTGCTGCTGGCGGCCGGCGTGAAGAACGCGGTCGTCGCCGACATCCAGGGCGTCGTCCACTCGGGCCGCGCGGACCTGGCCGGCGCCGACGGCGACTCCGACATGGCGTCGCTGCGCTGGATCGCCGAGAACACCAACCCGGAGGGCCTGACCGGGTCCCTGCGCGAGGCCGTGGTCGGCGCGGACGTCTTCATCGGCGTCTCCGCCCCCAACGTCCTGAACGGCGACGACGTGGCCGCGATGGCCGAGGGCGGCATCGTCTTCGCGCTCGCGAACCCCGACCCCGAGGTCGACCCGGCCGTCGCGCGCCAGAGCGCGGCCGTGGTGGCCACCGGCCGCTCGGACTTCCCGAACCAGATCAACAACGTGCTGGTCTTCCCCGGCGTCTTCCGCGGCCTCCTGGACGCCCAGTCGCGCACGGTCAACACGGACATGATGCTGGCCGCCGCGACCGCGCTCGCGAACGTGGTGACCGAGGACGAGCTGAACGCGAACTACATCATCCCGTCGGTCTTCAACGACAAGGTCGCGGGCGCGGTGGCGGGCGCGGTGCGCACGGCGGCCCAGGCCGCGCTCTAGGGCCTGTCCGGCGGATCTGGTCGGCTTCGGCCCGGGACGCCTTTTCGGTGCTGGTGAGCGGGGGTCTGGTGCTTCCCCAAGCTCTCCACTTCGTTCGAGCGGGGGAGACCCCGATACTGCGAGGCGGAGGAGGGCGACATGGCGGAGCCATGGCAACCGACGACAACGCCGCAGGGGGTCCCCCTGGCCCTCAAGGCCTTGGGGGAGGGCGTACCAGACCCCCGCGGCACAGACAAGATCCGCCGGCCAGGCCCTAGGCACGTCGGGGGCGCGCGCGTGGGGCTGTGACCGGCCCCACGTCCGCCTGCCGTCCGGCGCGTCGCGGGATGCGGGGCTGTGGGGCCGCCCGTAGGGTGGCGGACCATGAACCCGCATCCGCCCCTGCGGTTCCAGCGAGTCCCCAGGGAGTCGACGGAGCGTCACCATGACGGGGCTGTGGCGCTTTTCGTGTGACTCCGGAGGGTGCCGGATTGGCTTTCCCGCCACAGGTGGGGGCAGGATGCGTAACCGGGCGCGAGGGTCCGACACGGACCCGGGTCCGGGGACTGTCCGAGGGCCCTGGCAGCATCGGCTTCGCTGTACCCAACATGCGGCTTCCGCCGCGTGGCACGCCCCACAGGCAAGAAGAACACGGGAGTAAGAACATGAACCGCAGTGAGCTGGTGGCCGCGCTGGCCGACCGCGCCGAGGTGACCCGCAAGGACGCCGACGCCGTTCTGGCCGCTCTCGCCGAGACGGTCGGCGAGGTCGTCGCCAAGGGCGACGAGAAGGTCACCATCCCCGGCTTCCTGACCTTCGAGCGCACCCACCGTGCCGCTCGTACCGCTCGTAACCCGCAGACCGGCGACCCGATCGACATCCCGGCCGGCTACAGCGTGAAGGTCTCCGCGGGCTCGAAGCTCAAGGAAGCCGCGAAGGGCAAGTAAGCGCCCCTTGCAGGCCGCTTAGCTGAAAGACGAAGGGCGGCCACCCCCGTGGAGGGGGGTGGCCGCCCTTCGGCGTTGCCCGGTGTTCGTCCGCGGGTGGGTGGGGGCTGGTCGCTCCCCCGTTGCGGGGCCCGCGGCCCCTGCACCCCGCTTCGGGGCTGCGGCCCCGGGTCTCCCTTCGTCTGCGGGCCGTCCTGGGCCGGTCGCGCAGTTCCCCGCGCCCCTGAAGACAGGCACCTCCAGCCGCTCCGGCGTTTGCGGACTGGAGTGCAGTGCCCCCCCAGGGGCGCGGGGA